>JBILKV010000322.1:0-3464 GCA_044376515.1 Chthoniobacteraceae bacterium
AGGCGAGAGGGAGCAGATCACGGTCGATCTCATCAGCGAGGAAGCCCTCAATACCTCCGAAATCGAGGGCGAGATTTTGAATCGCGACAGTCTGCAGTCCTCCATCCGCCGCAACTTTGGCCTTGCTACAGACAATCGCAAGATTCCGCCCGCAGAGCAGGGAATCGCCCAAATGATGGTGGCGCTCTACCGCGAGTTCGATGCGCCAATGTGCGCCTCGCTGCTCTTCCGCTGGCACGAATCGTTGATGAACGGAAGGCGCGACCTCGCCAATATTGGCGGCGATCGCACTGGGCCCAATCCGATGCAAGTCGTGTCAGGGCCGCTGCACGATCCCAAAATCCACTTCGAGGCGCCGCCATCGGCAGCGATTCAGGCGGAAATGGAGCATTTTATGCGGTGGTACACACGCACATCGCCGGGGGGCGAGGCACCGCTGCCCATCCTGACCCGCGCCGGGATTGCGCATCTCTACTTCGTCAGCATCCACCCGTTTGAAGACGGGAATGGCCGGATCGGCCGGGCCATCTCAGAGAAAGCCATTTCCGAAGGCTTGGGGCACGCTCCGCTCATCGCCCTGTCACTGTCCATCAATCGTGGCCGCAAGACCTACTACGAACTGCTGGAGCGCAGCAACAAGGGGAACGAGATCACCGACTGGCTCGTCTATTTTGCGCAGACAGTCCTCGATGCCCAGGCGCACTCACAAGAGCTGGTCGAATTCCTCATCGCAAAGACCAAGTTCTACGACCGCCTGCGAGGCCAACTTAACGCACGACAGGACAAGGCCATCGCCCGTATGATGCGCGAGGGGTCGGGCGGGTTTAAAGGCGGACTCAGCGCCGAGAACTACATCCGCCTCACCGGCACCTCGCGAGCCACTGCCACCCGTGACTTGCAAGACCTCGTACAGAAGCAGGCCCTCCTTCGCACCGGAACCCTCAAGGGCACCCGCTACCATCTCCCCATCGCTCTCACGCCCGTCCCCTATCCGTAATCACTTTTCTTATCAGGCTGTCTTTTGCCCCCACAGCGAACCGGACTAGGGGTCAGTGTTCATTTTCTTTCAGATACAGGTTGCCGGTGTCATTTGCGTCTGTTGAAGAACACGTTGTCGGACGGGGTCCGCGCCTACCAATGGGACGCCGCGAACCGGTTGCGGAGCGTGAGCGTGGACGGGACCCCGTATGAGTGAGAATACGACGGGTTGAGCCGCCGTGTGTTGGAAAAGCGGAACGGTACGGTGCAGAAGCGGTTAGTGTGGGAGGGGGCGAGTCTGGTGCAGGAGCGGGACGCGGCGAACCGGGTGGTGCGCATGTATTACGGCAACGGTGATGAGGAGGGCGGGCTTACGCACGTGTACTCGAAGGACCATTTGGGGAGCGTGCGTGAGGTGTTGGACGCGACTTGTGCGGTGGTGGCGCCATACGAGTACGATTTCTGGGGGCGACCTCTACCGCAGGCGCTGGGACATTGAGGTGTTTTTCAAACAGGTCAAACAGACCTTGAAGCTGAGCAATTTTTTGGGCCACAGCGCCAACGCAGTGCGCTGGCAGGTGTACGCGGCCCTACTGGAAGGGTAGATGACATGAGGTTGTCGAGCGGTGCGAGATCCCGCGATCTTAAAAAGCCATGCCAACCACATATCCATCTAGATCAACCGCCTCCTACGACTCCATCAAACTCGGTATTGATGCCCACGCCCAATATTACTGGGTAAGCCGTCAGGTCGACGGGGCAACTCCACAGCCCGTGCAGAAGATGAACTACGACGAGCTCATGCTCTTTGTGGTGAAACAGCAGAAGCTCACCGGTAACGTGGTGACTTGTTATGAAGCGGGTGCGTTCGGGTTCCATCTGCACCGTCGGTTGGAGGAACTCGGCATCAAGAACTACGTGGTACAACCTCAGGACTGGGATGAACGCGGCAAAGGGGTGAAGAACGACCGGCTCGATGCCGCAGCGTTATGCCAACGTCTGGATCGGTATGAACGTGGAAACAAAAAGGCGTTCAGTGTGGTACGTATTCCGACGGTGGACGAAGAGAGGGAACGTGCCATCACCCGGCAGCGGCAGCAACTGGTGCGCGAACGCCAACGACTGGCGGCGATGGGCCGGAGTCTCCTTGCGATGCACAATATCCATGTCACAGGGAAGTGGTGGAAAGGAAAGGCGTGGATCGCGCTCAAAATACTGGCTCCTGCGTGGGTGATTGAACGGCTGGAGGTGTTCATCGTGATCTTGGGCCCGTTGGAGGAACAGGAGGTGAAATTGATGAGGGCGATTCAGGAAGCGGCCCAAGAGCAGAAGATCCCAAGAGGAGTGGGGCCGTTGACCTTTGAGATCCTGAGGCGAGAGGTGGGAGACTGGAGTCGGTTTAATAACCAGCGGCAGGTATCGAGTTACACGGGGTTGTGTCCGAGAGAACACAGTAGCGGCGGCAAACGCCGAACCGGAAGCGTCAGCAAGAGTGGGAATCCGCGAGTGCGAGCGATGCTTGTGGAAATGGTATGGCGAATGATCCGGTGGCAACCCAGGTACACGGCACTCCAGAAATGGGCCCGTGTGTTGAACAGTCCCACGCCCAACCCAGCGGCGAGGAAGAAAGCCGTTGTGGCAATAGCGCGGCAATTGGCCGTGGATTTGTGGAGAGTGTTTACGGGACAAGTGGAGGCAAAGAAATTCGGTTTGGTGTACCTGCCAGAAGCGGCATGAGCCACAAAAGAAGCCCCCGAAAACGAACCATCCCACGAGAACCGTTATTCTAGACGAACCCGGCCCGCTTAAATTTTCCCTATAAACTTTCCCCTTCGAATGTCGCGCGTCTGGTAAATTCTTTGGGCGTTCTCGAAACGTCCGATTGGTAGATGAGACCGCATTTCCTTTCCTCGACCCGAATCAGTCATTTGGCGCTTTGCAAGCGAAAGCCAAAAGCAAACGCGCGGATAGCAGGCTGCGATCGTTGAAACCCGACGGCGCTTACCCGGCAAGGAAGACATTTGGACTAACCCAGCCCCCCGAAAACCATTCACCCGAAACAAAAGCAGTAATCGGTCATTAAAACACATAAACCCTAGCGGAAACTTCCAGCTCAAGCTTGACCAACCTCATAGCAGGAATTTGCTTTTTGCTCCGTTGCCGCAAGCCGCGCGCGCGGCATCGTCGCGGGGCGCGCTAAGGGAGTGAGTTTTTGCTAAACCGTTTTGCGCGGGAGCTTTGGTTGCATTGTGTGTTGCAACTCCCTTCGGACGGGACCTTCCTTGCAAAGCGATCCCTGTTGTAATTCCGGAGTTCAGGTGCATGCCAATTGCCTCGCCCCAACACGTCGTAAAAGGCATATGGATTAGATGCGTCCCCACCGAGCTGCTTTAGCAATATTTGCCAGCCTGTGCTGCCTCGTTCCGAGTCAGTTGTGGGCACCGCCCCTCGCACAACGCTTCGAGCAACCCGCGCAGACCGACGGT
>JBILKV010000321.1:0-3464 GCA_044376515.1 Chthoniobacteraceae bacterium
GAGGGTCCCGCACGAAGGCGGCCTGAACATCCACATCGACCTGACGTAGTGAACCCGGGGGCGCGGTGCGGCGGATGCTCCGAGGGGGAACTGTGCCATTCAGCGGGGGTGGTAACCCCTCCTAAAACGCTCTGGAACGGGGAGAGATTACGGGGGACGGTGTCACGTTTCGTGTCACGTTTGATCTGTTGTGGCAAGCTGGAATCCGTGGAAGTAACTGTTGGAGAGGAAGTGGAGCGGGTGAAGGGAATCGAACCCTCGTATGCAGCTTGGGAAGATTGGGCGGAGTGTTTATTTTGAGCGGTTTATCAAAACCGGCCACGTTTTAGGCCACGCCATTTCGCCCTTATGAAGACTGATCGCCAGGCACTTACAGCTTTAGTGCTCGCAGCTTTTGGGTCATTAAAAGCTGAGTACTAGGGTGTCCGTGCAGCAGGTTCCAGTATGACCTGCACCGCGTGGTGAACCCGAGTCGAACCCGGCGAAGGCCATTCCGATTTGGGTGCGGCATCAGACCGCCCGGCCCGCTTGATGGCCTCCCGAATCCGAGGCCAGAGCGCCTCCACGGGATAGCTGGCTTTGGCGTAGGTTCCCAAACAGTCGGTTCCGCCCAGCAAACCGGAGAGGTTTTCCCCAGCAACAGACGGCCAGGCGTCGCGAAAGTGCAGCAACAGCCACAACTCAAAACAGGGGTTGCTCGCCGCCAGCCGAAAATCCCCTTGGACCTGTTCTTTCAGCACGTCGCTGCGCTCAGAGACCGTCCACCGGTCGGTGTCGACCACCAGCCATGCCGAATCCCCCTCGATCCAGTCGCGGTTCCGCCGCCGCTTGGCCAGTTCTTCCCGGAGCCGCTTCAAGACCCGTGTCGGGTTGCTTTCACCGGGACGCCCCGCGGAGACCAGCACCGTCACGACCTCGCGACAACGATGCCGCAACATCTCGAAGTAAATCGCCTCGGTCTTCTCCCCCTCCGTCGCAAGCAGCACTACGGGTTTGCGGATCCGCGCGGGAGAGGGGCGCTGATAGCGGGTTGTTTTCATCCGGATCAGATCGTTTGGTGAATTCCCGCTCGAAAGTACGGACGGTGCTTTACGACAGGCACCCCGCCAAAACGGCCTGTGAGGTAGTTCCGCTGCAGTTCGGTGTCGAACCGCAGATCCTTGAACTCGCCCAGGGATCTCAGCGTCGTCGCACCGGCGTCGTTCTTTTCCGCAAGCCAGATTTCGTCCCTTCGAAGCAGCTCCTGGTCCATGAGCGTGGCATCGTGGGTCGTCACAATCAGCTGGGAGCGCCCTTCCGGGGTGCGCCCGTCAAGGAAGGCCGCCAATGCCTCGCGTGCCAGGTGCGGATGCAGGCTCCGGTCCAGTTCGTCTATGACATACACATGGCCAGGGCCCTTACGCGACAATGCATGAAACGCCACGGACAGATCCAGATAGCGAAGCGTGCCGTCGGATTCCTCATCCAGTCGGAATACTGCTCCTCCCGGTCCCGAGCCTGCGTGTCGTATCCGCAAGGTTGATACCCGGATGTCGCCGTCCTTCAACCTAACGAAGAACCGCATCCCATGACGCTTACCGGTTCGAATCAGCTTCACCTCGTTGGGACCGAGGTTGGACCGCAGTTCATCTTTGAGCCCGGCAGGCAGGTCGCTCATTTCCTCAAGCGATTTCTCATCGAGTTCCAAGTCCTCGATGCCAAGATCCGCCGCCTTCAATCGCTCCAGTAAAAACTCGCGGAACCCCTCGCGACCGGACGCTTCTTCCTCCAGAAAAATCGGCATCGAACCCGGGTCAATGATGGTGATCCCGTGTTCAAAATACTGGAAAACGGGGTCAAGTTCGCGAACGGCCCGTTGCCGTGCCTCGGCGAGAAACGGTTGGTTAGGGCGCGTCCCCTCGGCCACGAAACGGAGGAAGTCGCGGCGGGACTGGCTTTCCGCAAGTTTGAGCAGGCCCTTGAGTTCAAACCCGTCCGCGCGGCTGAAAATCACCTCTTCCGAGGTTCGGCGCACCTCGACAAGCTCCTCCCGGAGGACCGCGGAGTCTCCGATGGAAATGCCGTACCGGTAGAGCTTGTCGTTGGAGGCTACAAAATCAATTTCCAGTCGGGTTGGCTCCATGGAAGCGCCCGGACATAACCGAAAGGGATGACGCAGGATGGCGTGGCCGGCTTGGATTCCGAGCGAAACCAGTTGCTTCAGAAAGCCTATGGCCTCGGTGAGGTTTGTTTTTCCCGCTGCATTGGATCCGTAGATCAGCGAAATCGGAAGCACGCTGGAGGAAAGGGCTGGGTGCTTGGCTAGACGCTCCGAGTGCCGACGCTCGCGCCCCGCGGTGAGTAACAGCGCCGCTGGTGCGTGGAAGGAACGAAAATTGGCGACCTCAAAACGGACGATCATGGAGAAAAAATATCTGAAACCGGACGCTATTCAGTAAAATAATTCCGATAAACTTGCCTGAGCGTGATTTTTTCACGCCATTTGATTGATCGAGGCCAAAAAGTGCGTTTCAGCACGGGGCGGGTGTTATTTGGCACTTTGACGAATGAATCGTCAGATTGTAAGAAGTTCCCATGCTCGAACGCCAGCTGCAACCCACGCTTCACCGTTTTGCCAAGGCGTTTCCCGTGGTGGCGATCACCGGTTCACGGCAGTCGGGCAAAACCACCCTGGCCCGGAGTTTTTTTTCGGATTTGAAATACGTCAGCCTCGAAGACCCGGCTGAATTCGCCTTTGCCCAGGAGGATCCCAAGGGGTTTCTGGCACGCTTTGCCAAGGGGGCCGTTTTTGACGAGGCCCAGCGTTGGCCTGCTCTTTTTTCGTATCTGCAGGGAATGGTCGACGAGGACCGGACCCCCGGGCGTTTTGTGCTCACGGGTTCGCAACAGTTCGGGATGCTGGCTGGAATCACCCAATCTCTCGCGGGCCGCGTGGGGATGACGCGCTTGCTGCCGCTTTCTCTGGTTGAGATTCCTGCGGAACGCGTCGGAAGTTTGGATGAAATGCTCCTCAGGGGCGGCTATCCCGCGCTGTATGCGGGCTCCGTGGAGTCGAGTGACTGGCTGGCGAGTTATGTCGCCACCTACGTGGAGCGGGATGTGCGGCAGGTGCTGGAGGTGCGGGACTTGATGGTGTTCCAGAGATTCCTCAGGCTTTGCGCAGCGCGTACCGGGCAGCTGCTGAATCTAAATGCCCTGGCCGGCGAGGCTGGCATTTCTCACAGCACGGCCCGGGCATGGATGTCGGTCTTGGAGTCGAGCGATATTGTTTACCTGCTCCCCCCGTACCACAGAAACTTCGGCAAGCGGTTGGTCAAGACGCCCAAACTTTATTTCTTGGATGTGGGCCTGGCCTGTTGGCTTCTGGGCATCCGCTCGCCCGAGGTCCTGTGCGTGCACCCGAGCAGGGGGGCGTTGTTTGAAACGCTGGTGGTGAGCGAGTTTCTCAAACAGCGGTTCAATCT
>JBILKV010000145.1:0-10941 GCA_044376515.1 Chthoniobacteraceae bacterium
CGCGCGGTCTCGCCCAGTGGTACGCCAGCAATGAAGCGAACGACTTTCGAACGCAAACGTGCCTGTATTTGGTTCCCATCATGGACGTGGACAACGCGGCGATTGGAGCCGGTGGAAAAGATGCCTTCCCGCGCGACCACAACCGCGACTGGTCCGACCAACCCGTCTACCCCGAGGTTGCCGCCGCTCAGCGCATGATTCAGCGAATCGAGTCGATTCACGGCCTTGATGTCTACATCGACCTTCACAACCCGGGACCGGGTGACCCCGTTTTCTTCTTCGGACCTTTCGCCTTCGACACGATGTCCCCATTCGTCAGGCCCACTACGCACGCTGGATTCAGAAGGCCGTCACCAACATCACCGAGCCCCGGCCGGTGGACCGGCGCGATCCCGACCTGCCCCGAGAACGCAAAGGCGAAGACAATTTGCGTCCCTCTGCTATTTCAGGATCTGAGATGAAAAAAATTCCGCCGCCGAAGCGAGAAACCATGCATTTGCCCCGTATCCTCATCGTCCTCCTCTTTGCAACGCACACCACAAAAGCTCTCGAGGTCACGAGCAACCTCGGACAATGGGGTGAGGTCAGCAATTGGCTGGTGCTTCGAACGGCAGAGATGCCGATGGAGGTGGATCCTTTTGCATCTATCGGAGGCGAGGCCAAATTTGCGGCAATGGGTGAGGCACGGTTGTTGCCGCAGGGAGATCAACCGCTGACTGTCCCGGGAGCAACGCCGGGCGAGTGGGTGCGCATCGGTGAGGCTGTCTGGGAGGGGATGCAGATGGTTTTGCCGACCATGCCGGGAGTCTGGAATGAGCTTCCTCGGTTGGTGGTGCCTGAAGGCGCCACGTACGCCTACTGCCGTTTGGACAGTCCCCGTGACATGAAGGCTCATCTCGCAACCGGAGTGAATCGCGGCAAGCACCGCCTCTATTTGAACGGAGCAGGCCTCGGCACCTTCGACCGGGAATTTGCTTTCGAACTGGCGCGCGAAGTGCCGGTGGAATTGAAGAAGGGACCGAATCATTTATTGGTGCGGTTCTCTCAGGGAGCCCAATTCGCGTGTCGTTTGGTGGGAGAGAATGCGGAGCCCTTGCGGGAGGTGAAAGTCACCTTGCAGGTGCCGAATGCGCGGTTTGTGAAACCCTCTCCTCCAGCGCCGATGCCGGAGAAAGACAAACTGCAGGCGCGTGTCCTGGAAATTCCGCCACTGGCGCCGCCGGAGCATCCCGAGTGGCACGGCGTCAACCTGGCGCGCACGCTTTCGCTGCTGGAATCGGGAAAGTACACGCATCGCCCGGTTCGCATTCTTTTTGACGGCCAATCCATCGAGTCTGGCTGGCCTGAGTTGTTGATTCAACGACTGCGCGAGCGGTACCCCGAGACGACCATTATTGCCGAGAACCGTGCGATTGGCGGTTGGTTCGTGTGGCGGATGCAGAAACTGCTGAAGCACGACATCCTGCGCGCGCAGCCTGATCTGGTCCTCTTCAGCGCCTATCAGGGTACGGCGGAGGTGTGGGAGCGATTTCTGAGCGAGCTGCGCAGCGAGACGACGGCAGACATCGTCATTCGCACTCAGCACATCGACGGGAACGAGGCTCCGGATCAACCGCTCGACGGTGCCGAGACTGTTCTCTTGCGACGATTGGCTCGCAAATATGGCGTAGAGTTGGTGGAGGTTCGCCGTGAGTGGTTGGAATACCTCCAGAGAAATGGTTTCAAAAACACCGATCTGCTGCGCGACAAGGTGCATTTGAATCGTCGAGGGGAAACGCTGATGGCGCTGCTCTACGAACGCCATTTTCCGACGACCATTCCTGTCAGCCAAGGGTGGGCCTGTCAGACGAGGCGCTTCGATGTGGGCCGCTTCCTCGCCGACCACAAGGCCGATGAAATCGTCCTTGAAGGCGATGGCTGGACGCACCATGAAACGCGCATTGCCAAATCCAACGCGTCCTCGGATAGGCTTCGGCTAAAGTTCCGAGGGACCCGGTTGGACTTGGTGCTGCCCATCTCGCACGGTCGCGCGACGGTGCTCATCGATGGCAAAAAGCCGAGCGAGTGGAATCTCTTCCACGGCACTCGGCCGCAGCCGCGAGTGGCGAGCAACACTGCGCCGAATATGCCGATGACCTATCACCTCGGCCCCAACACGCAGGAGGAAACCTGGGTCCTCACGGCGCTCGAAGGCAACGCCGATGCCGACGAAAGAAAAGCGAATCGGCGGGTGCGTTTCCGCCTTGTCGGCTCAAAAACGGGAGTCGATGGGGAGGGCCAGAGCGACCGGAAGTTCGTCTCCAACAGCGGTCGCATTACCATTCTTCCCACCGATTGGCACAACGCTGCGGAGCCGCTGAGGGAGGGCGAAGCACAACCCGTGATGCAGGCATACACGAAGCGCCCCCAAGTCGTGTGGCACATCCTGCCCGATGGCCGCGACGAAGTCCCTCACGGCCCCGGATGGTGGGGGCCGCAGACGGACCACTACAGCGGCCAACCCTACGACTACGTGACTGTTGCCGACGGCCTGCCTTGCGGGATTCATGAACTGACTGTGATCCCGGTAGCAGATCCGAATGTCCAACGCGCCTTCAGCGTAGTCGGCGTGGACATCCATCTGCCACCGCTGGCGAGAGACGCAGCCGAGTCGACCCAACCGGGCGGCTCAACGACTCCGGTAAAGCAGTAAAACTCTGCTCTGCTTACAACCCTGATCGGCCCGCACGTTGAGGGCTTGATAAGGCGTGGTAAACCTTACCCGCCCGAATTTTGATGAAATGTTTGGTTGCTTCCTACGAAGCTACCGGTTGGGCTCGGTTGCCGGTGTTGAATGCTCTCATGGCTCCGGCATCTCCCTCTGCTCGAGAAACTCACGTCACATCCCATTTGAGAGTTTACCCCAATGACACCGCCCCTCCGTCCCCTTTGTTTCTGGGTGCTCGCCACCCGCTTCCTCGCGGTTGCCCTCATGTGTGTGGACAACGCATTCGCGGCCGGTCCGCAGGCTCCTGTGGCGGCGCAAAGTGCCTTCGCCGACCCCGTCGTGCGGCTCAAGCTGCTGCCACCCGGTCCGGACAATCCCCGGAACAGTGAGGCTGCCTTTCTTCGGCTCAAGGATGGGCGGATGCTTATGGTTTACTCGCACTTCACGGGAAAGCAGGGTGCGGATGAATCGCCGTGTTATCTGGCAGGCCGGTATTCAAACGACGGGGGTAAAACGTGGACAAAGGAGGACGTTGTAGTCGTCGCGGGTGACGAAGCTAAAACGCGCAACGTCATGTCGCCTTCCCTGCTGCGCTTGCAGGATGGGCGCATCGCTTTGTTCTACCTCCGCCTCAATGGCCCGCTCGACGACCGGCCCATCATGCGGGTCTCGACGGACGAGGCGCAGACCTGGAGCGAGCCGCGGGTCTGCATTGGCGACGAAGAGATTGGCCTATACATCCTCAACAACGACCGCGTTGTACAACTCAAGAGCGGCCGTCTCGTCCTGCCCCTCGCGCGCCACGACGACCTGACCAAGCCGAACAAGTTTAACGACTATCCGCTTACCCTCTGTTTTTTGTCCGACGACGGTGGGCAGACTTGGCGGCGCAGTCAGACCGTGCTCGATGGCAAGCCTGCCTCGGGAAATCGAGTGGCCCTTCAAGAGCCCGGGGTGGTGGAGCTCAAGGACGGCCGTCTCATGATGTTTTGCCGGACGCACACGGGTTACATCTACCGCTCCTTCTCAGCGGATGGCGGTGACACCTGGTCGCCGGCTGTGCGTTATCCGGGCCTGTTTGCACCAATCTCTGCGGCCGCGATGAAGCGCATCCCGAAGACCGGCGATCTCCTGTTGGCCTGGAACGATCACACGGGTGTGGCAACTTCCGCCTCGTCCCCATACAAGGGAAAACGCACGCCCTCCAATGTCGCGATTTCACGTGATGAGGGCGAAACGTGGGAGAACGTAAAGACCCTCGAGGCTGATCCCAACGGCTGGTATTGCTACTGGGCGATGGAGTTTGTCGGCAACGAGGTGCTGCTGGCCCACTGCGCCGGTTGGCAGCCCGGACCCGGGGACGCACCTGGCCACGAGACCAAGCTGGCGCTCACCCAGCTCACGCGGTTCCCACTGTCGTTTCTCTACAACGGTACGCCGGTCTCAGCCGCTCCTGATTTTTCAAAACAAAAACGCCTTCAGCTCTTTCTCCTCACCGGGCAGTCAAACAGCCTCGGCACCACGGAAGATCCAGATGAAAAAGACATCACTCCGGGCATTGATCCGGTGGATGCGCAGATCCCGTTTTTTTGGTCGAACCGCTCCACCCGCTCTGGTGACGGGCCGGCGATGCTGTATGGCAATTCAGGCGGCAAAATTGTCACGCTGCGCGCGCAACAGGGCGAGGGACCGGACCCGCTGTTCTGGGGACCCGAGATGGGCTTTGGCCGCGCCCTGGCCGCTGCGGGGAAAAAGGATTTTATGATCGTGAAAGCCAGCCGTGGCGGAGGCGGGAACGGCTACTGGCTCAAGGGAAACGGAGACGACCACATGTATCGCCACGTCGTGGCCACGGCTCTCGAGGCTCTCAGACAGCTGCCGCCGGGCACCGAGTTTGACATTGTCGGCCTCCTTTACCTGCAGGGCGAGAGCGACCACGCCGCTGAAGCCGCCGTGGCCGGTGAACGCCTGCTCACGCTCGCTGCGAACCTGCGCAAGGATCTGCCGAATGCGACCGCGATGAAAGTCCTCGTCAGCGGGATCGTCCCCAGCGGGAAGAATCAGGACATGGTCCGCGCTCAACAGTCGGCGTTGCCTACCGCAGACCCAAGGGTCCGATACCTCGACAATATGGAGTGGAAACCCCGCCGCTACGACGGCGCCCACTACGTGAAATCCGCGAAGCTCGAGCTTGGCCAGCGCCTCGCAAAAATGTGGCTGGGGTGGACGGAGTAAAAACACAACCAACGGCGACATGAAATTCACAGCGCTCTTCACGAACTTTCTCGCGGCTACGTCGCTCTGTCTGGCCGAAAGGCCGGAAGCGCTCACCCGCGGGGAAACGAACCTGATGACCAATGGCTCCTTTGAATCGTGGGGGCATTACGCCACCGAGGGGTTGCCGGGTTTGCTGAAGGCTGGAGGGGCTTTTGAGGATGCAAAGGATCCGCTGGTTCCGGTGCGGTGGACTTGGCGCTTGGCGGGGACGACGGCGTTGACGCGCAGCGCGGAGGTTCACGGTGGGAAATCAGCGCTGGCGATGACCGGCGAGGGGGGCGACTTGCGCTGGTCCTCGCTGGAGGTAATACCAGGGGCGACTTACTCCGTGGGGATCTGGGCGAAGGGCCTGGGCCAGGTCATCGTCAACCTCTGGGGGCAGGCGCCAGAGGGGCAGCAGGTGTTGGGCGAGGTCAAGGGTGTCGTGAAAGGCGGGTGGCAGCTCATTGAACAGACGATAAAAATCCCAGGCCACATTCGCGTGATTGATTTTGGCGCGACACTTTTGCCCTCGGATAAAGGAAGCACTCTGGTGGTGGATGACGCACACATCGCTGCGCCGCTCGACTTTGCCTACAACGCTGATGCGGTGCTTACGCAAAAGCTTGTCGCGGATGCGGACACGATTTTGCTGGCGGACTTCGAGAAGGACGACGCCAGCATCAAACTTACCGGCAAAAGCCACTATGTGAGCGAGGGGCGTTTTGGCCGGGCACTGCGGGTCGAGGCGCCGGACTCGGCCATGATTCCGCTGAAGCTCGACCAGATGCCTGAGGAAGGCACCTTGGAGTTCTATCTCTCGCCGGACCAGGTGGGGCAGTTCGACTGGAAAGAAAAGGGACTCCGGGATGTGCCTCAATACCACTTTCTCTCGGTGGACAATGCGAGCGGTGCGCTGGCTTATTTCCGGGCGGGCAGTGACATGACGCTGGGTTTTGCTTGGGAGACGGCGCCGTGGAAAAGTGGCGCCAACACGCGGCGCAACAACTCGGTTGGCGGCCCAAGTGACGTCAGCCTCCGCCGCATGAGAAAAGGCCAGTGGATGCATGTGGCGGTATCCTGGGACGCCTCGGCAGTCCGGATGTACGTGGATGGCGTGCTCTACGCCAGGAAAACAGAGGGCCCGCTGAAATGGAAGAGCCTGCCGACGAGTCTTTCCATCGGCTCAGGCATGTACGGGCATCTGACTTGGACGGGTGCCGTGGATGACGTGCGCGTGTCGAGGGTGATGCGCTTCGGCCCCTTCCTGCCGAAAGGGGTCACCCCCAAACCCCTGATTCCGGAGCCTGTGCCAGTCGTGACGTCCGCACCCGCCAGACCCTTCTTAACACCGGAACAACTCGCCACGGAACGGGCCAGGCTTTTGCAACCACTCCCGCCGACTCAGGCGGGCCTCCATGAAACCAAGCCCGATAGGAATGGCGACTACGTCTATGAAGCTGAGCGTGCCAAACCCCTCATCAGCGATGGCAAGTTCGTGGTGCACGCAGATAAACCCGCTGCGGGCCTGACCACGGTACAGGTCGGCGAAACTGGTTCAGGGAGGCTGCTCGGCGATCCTGTCAATGGGGGCGCCTTTTGGAAACTGGGTGCCATCCCGGGCGGCGACTACCACATCGGCCTGCTTTACGAGTCGCAGGAAAATCGCCCTGCCAGCGTGCTCGAATCTCCACAGGCCTATAAGCGCATCCACCTGTTTCTCAATGGCCGCGTCATTCAGCCGGGTTCCACCAGCGATCCGGTGCAGGTGGCTCCAGGGAAGTGGTTCACGGAAATCCGCTCGCTCACGGCGGAGAGCCTCAAGCCCGGCGACGAAATCGCAGTGGTCATCGGCGGTGGTCAGGACGCGATCATAGCCCGTCTTTTGCTGCACACCGCAGCGCCAGTCATGGGTGCCGGGCGTGCTCCTTTGCACTTCGGCGACGACTTTTGGCAGAACGTGGACACCGTCCTACGGGTCAACACGCTGTGCTATTTCGTCAATGACAAAGGCGGGCGCCTGCCCAGCCGCAACATGTGGCATGGACAGGAGCAGGTTGCCGATTCGCCAGCCAGTTTTCTCCGAGATACGGATGGCAGGGCCATCGCACACTGCCTGCTGGCCAATCCCTTGCCGGTGACAGTCACCGTGGATTTGGACTGCACGATCAAAGGCTTTTACGGCCAAGTCGCAGGCCGTCTGGCCCAGTCTTACACGCTTCAAGCCCACGAGCGCCGGACGTTGAGTATCCCGTTCACCGTGACGGAGGACGACCACTCCTACTCGATCAAATCGTCGGTCAAAGGCGCTGCAACGGACCTCAAGAAGCAACTCGCCTGGCCGCCCATGGACACCCTCTCGTTGTTCCCCGGCTATCGCCAATCAGTGGCCTGGCGCGACCCGTTGCACACCAGTCACGCGAAACGAATCGTCTTCAAGGAACCGCTCAACACTCCCCACCACACACAGTCGCTCAACGGAATTTGGGAGCGCGCTTTCATCTACAAAGTTGTGCCTGATGTGGTGCCGCCTGCCGACGCCAAGTGGGAGGCCGCCGCAGTTCCAATTCCACTCGCTCAACGGCTTGCGCAAGAGCCACAGAGGCAGTTCGGCGCCTATTACCGCCGCACCTTTGAGATGCCCGCGGACGGCGCGCAGCGCAGTTACCGGCTCGTGATCGCCAAGGCTGGTGCCGAGGCCGCTGCTTTTGTGAATGGGACCCGGGTTGGCCTTTTACGCGGAAGCAATACGCCCTTGGTCGTGGACATCACCAGCGCACTGCGCCCCGGCAAAAACGAGATTCTCCTTACCGTGCGGGATCTGCTCGCGGTGATGAATCAGGAATATGTGAATCCCGCCGCACCCGTGGCCAGTCCGCAGTATCTTGATGCAGCGGCAGGTTTTGAAAGCCTCGCCCGACTCCTGCTAGGTGACGTGGAAATCGAAGCCTCTCCCGTCGTTGCGGCTGAGGACTTGCTTGTGACGACCTCTGTCCGAAACAAGGCATTCAGTGCCGCTCTCCGAGTGAGCAATCATAGCGCAAAGAAAACCAAGGCCATCGTCAAAACAACGGTACAGGACGCGCGGGAGGTCGTACTCGATCTTGGCCAACAGGAAGTGGAAGTTGGAATCAATCAATCTGTCCCGCTCAGCTTTAAAAAGCCCTGGGCAGACCCTCAGCTCTGGAGCCCGGCCAATCCGTATCTCTACGTGCTCGCCGTCGAAGTCACCGATGCCACCACTGGCGAGAGGCTCGACCTCGCACGGCAGCGCTTCGGCTTTTGTGAAACTTGGATCGACAATGCCAGTATCATGCTCAACGGCGGCCCCATTAAACCCAAAGCTCTGACCACACCGCATCCTTGGGGCGCCGATCTGGAGTTCACGATGTCCCGTGGCGCGCCAATTCCCGACTGGATGGATGAGAATGGATTCCTTGCCTCCGCAGGCCTGGCCGGAGTGGCGAACAGCTCCAGCAAACACAATGTCGATCGCGACCAGTTCTGGGATTCCGCCCGCGCCAATGTGCTCGCCGGAGCGAAGCGACTGCAGCACCACCCATGCATCATTGCCTGGGATCTCTCCAACGAGTGGTATGGCTTCCTCAACTACAGCGGCAAAGACCCCCTGCTGGGCGCGAAACGACTCCGCAGCCTCACCGAAGTGCTTGAAAAGCAAGATCCCAACCGCTGGACTTTTTACAACGGAGATGAGGATCTTTCCGGGCTGCACTATGCTTTCAGCGGCCATTATTTGAGCCCTTACAGGGGTGACTATGGCATGGATGGGCACCGCGCTTATGCGCCTGATCGCTTCTTTTTCCGCAAGTTGAACGATGCGTTCAAAACTGGTGAACAGGTGGTTGTCAGTCCCTCACGTGGCGTTTCCGTAGAGTGGGGTAAGAAGCTACTCATGAACACGGAGCACCTCTGGAAGGTCGGCTGGATGAACCCACCCGGCCCGACGGAGTTCATTGGCGAGGAAGACGTCCTCTCTCCCGCCGTCGATCACTATTCCGGCCCGGCGGCGTGGTCCTACAAACAGAACCTTGATGGGCATCGTGACCTAAACTGCGCCGTGCTGGCCTTTTACGGCGGTACCTGCCCGTCACGGCGTGGTTGGATGCTCCAACAATTCATCATGCCGGAGATGGTGCATCACGCCTACGCGGGCAGCACGATTGCCCGCGACTACTCACTGCACAGCGACCTCTTTGTCCCTGCGAAGGTCACGTTCCTGTGGCAGTTGCTCGCACCCAACGGCGCGGTTATGGCTCGCGGTGAAGACGCGCAGTCCATGACCAGCGGCGACCTCAAGCGCGGCACGCTGAGTTTCAAAGCGCCCGCAGTGAGCAAGCGCACCACGTTCACGCTCGACATGCAGATGCAATCGAACGGCAGCGTCGTCTATGCCGAACAACGCGACATCGCTGTCTCGCCCACCCCCGTCCATCCCTCTCTGGAAAGGACCGTGCTCTTCGACCCAACTGGCAAGACGCAGGCAATCCTCAAGGCAGGCTCCCAGATTCAGGACCTTTCCAAGGTCGACGCCGGTGCTCACGCCGTCATCATCGGCGAAGACGTCCTGACGGAGGCAAACGCATCCGAAGTGGCGAAGCTGGAAAAGTATGTTGAAGCCGGTGGTCGTGTCGTGATTCTCGCCCAGCAATTCACCCCGCAGGGCTTGCCTGTGGTGACCAGGATTGAGCCAAAAGAGCGGGCGAGCCAAATCTTTGTCCAGATGGGCGATCATCCCGTCCTGCAGGGAATCACGGATTGGGATTTGCACTTCTGGGCGCCCGCTCGGGTGACCAGTCGCGGTGCTTATGCCAAGCCGGATTCCGGCCCGTTCACCGTGCTTGCCAACAGTGGCTCACCGATCGGCATGGAGTGGGTGCAGTTGATGGAGTGCTATCGTGGCAAGGGCTCCTACCTCCTCTGCCAACTCCCGCTCATTGCCGCCGCCGAGCACGAACCGATGGCGCGGGACGTCCTCTCTCGCTTGCTCCGGTACGCGGCCAGCGGCAAGCCCGCGCTTACACCGGTAAAAACCATGAAGGTGCTCACCGCGATAGGCAGTCCGGTGGACAACCGCCTGCGTGACATTGGCGTCTCGATCGAAACCCTCCCCGATCCCAAACCTCTGCTCCCAGACGACGTGGCCCTGATCGATGCCACGCATCCGGAAGCCGCTCTGGCCGCCGTGCAATGGAAAGACGCCTTGGCCGCCGGTGCGACCATACTCGTTTCCGGTGCCTTGCCCGCCGATGCAGAGTGGCTCTCCAGACTCGCTGGCCAGCCAGTGCATATTACCGTGCAACCGTTTCGCATGTGGGACGGTCGTGGCTACCGCAACGCGCGATCACCGCTTACCGCAGGCCTGACCCAGCTTGATTTGTTTTTCAAAACCTACGATGAGACCGAAGGCCCCAGCGCACAGTCGGAGGACGTACGACTCGTGATTCAACCCCTCGCGGAATACTCAGCCCGCGTCTCAGGGGCGCGCGAACTCGTCTTCCCCGGGCTGCTGCTTGAACGTGCAGTGGGAAAAGGAAAACTCGTCATAGACCAGCGCCGCTGGACAACTACGCATGAGAAATTAGTGAAGTCTGCTTCACGACAAGCCACGACCCTCGCGCTGGGTTTGGGAGTAGGCATCGCACCCGCCGTACCCAGCCGCGAACTCCCTGCGAATGTGACCTACCATCCCATCGACCTGAGCGTCTGGTCCAATCGCTCCTTCACCGACAAGGTGCAGGACGACGGCAAGGATGGCTGGCCCGACCAGGGCCCCCAGTGCGACGTGCGCGGCTTTCCTGCCGGCAAACAAACCTTTCAGGGGGTGCCTTTTCGAATCGGCAGCGGACCAAAGGGCGTCATCGCCCTACGCAATACTGCACGTCCCGGTGCCGCAGATTTACCGACAGAAGTCACCGTCCCCATTGGGACCAAGACGGAAGGCTTCTACTTCATCCATG
>JBILKV010000386.1:0-10802 GCA_044376515.1 Chthoniobacteraceae bacterium
CTGCACAATGTGGTCTGTACGACCGATGGGAACGCGTACGCGTGGGGGAAAGGAGGATGGCATAATGCCACAACCTCTAATTTGTCGGTCCCAACCTTGATATCGAGTTTGGGGACCGCCACAAGAAAGGTGATATCCGTGGCGGCCGGAGCAAACCACTCGGTTGCGCTGATCGCTGGTGGAACCTCCATGTTTGCGTGGGGGGAGGCCAACGGGGGCGAACTAGGCATTGGCTGGTTTACGGGCCCCTCCGGCGTAAACCCAGTGGTGATGACGGGGACCTTGGCTGGTAAAACAGTCACAGCGCTCTCCTCCTCTTCCGGAGCGAGTCACACGCTTGTGTTGACCTCCGACGGCATGGTCGCCGCCTGGGGGCGGAACTCCAACTACCAGCTGGGCAACGGCACGACCGCCAATGCGAGCGCGCCCACCGCGGTGACGGCTTCAGGCTTCGGTGGCAAGCTCCCCGTCGCCATTCACGCCGGCCAGAACCACAACTACGCCGTCGCTGCGGACGGATCCGTTTTCGGCTGGGGGCTCAACTCCGACGCCCAACTCGGTAACAACTCGCTGACCATCCTCACCAGACCCACCCCCGTGGGGACTGCCGGCGCCCTCACTGGGAAAACGGTCGCGCCGACGTCCTACGCCCTCGGAGGCGCCCATTCCATGGCCTTCGACTCCGACGGTCAGGTCGCCGTCTGGGGCGCCAACACCTTCGGCCAGTTAGGGAGCGCAAATCTGGAGCGCTTTACCACTCCGGTGGCGCTACTGGGCCGCGACCTGAACAGCAAAACCTTTTCGCAGGTCGTCGCCGGGGAGGATTTCGTCGCCGCCCTCTCCGACGCAGATGGCGCCGTCTTTACGTGGGGCGGCAACAGTCATGGCCAACTGGGCAACGGCCTCTTGGGCACTCCCTTCAATGTCGGGACGCCGGTTTCCGGAGGCTCGATGCACCTTACCTCCGTGACGCTCACTTCCGGGTCGGTGGTTTCCGGCTCTCTGAGGGTCACCGTGGCCAGCACCACGGGCCTCCTCCCCGGACTGGCCGTGACAGGCACCAACATCCCACCCGGTGCCACTGTGACTTCCGTCACCAACGGCACCACGTTCCAATTGAGCGAGGCCGCCACCGCCTCCGCCTCCGGGCTGACCCTTTACGCCTCCGGGCAGACTGCGTTGCCTGCCGTTTGGGAGCTGGGTGTCGGTCAACGCCATGTGCTCGCGATTGCCGGGGGAAAACTCTACGCATGGGGCGACAACGGCCGTTCGCAGTTGGGGGATGGGTCCTCGACGGCCCGTGCCGCGCCGGTGCTGGTCTCCGGCGGTTCTCTGGCGGGGAAGGTCTTCACCAAGGTGGTGGGAGCGGGCGGCCAAGCGCAGGTGGCGGGCGGGTTCGCCCACTCGCTCGCACTCGACTCCAGCGGAAGTCTTTATGCCTGGGGTTACAACCTCGCCGGCCAGGTGGGGGATGGGACCAGCGTCACCCGCTCGACGCCCGTTGCGGTGACCGGCGGCGCATTGGCAGGCAAAGTGGTCACGGCGGTCGCCGCCTCGGCCAACGGCTCCTTCGCGCTCGCAGGAAGCCTCGCCTATGCCTGGGGCGACAACGCGCTGGGCCAGTTGGGAGACGGCACCACCACCTCGCGCTTCACTCCGGTGGCCGTTTCCACTGCGGGCGTCCTCGCCGGAAAAAGCCTCACGCACCTCGCCGCCGGCTTCAACCACGTCGTGGTACGTTCCTCCGACGGCCTGCTCTTTGCCTGGGGCCAGAACGACCGCGGTCAGTTGGGCAACGGCACCACCACTGCTTCCACCGTGCCGGTGGCCGTGAAAATGAACGGTGCGCTCTCTGGTAAAACCGCCCTTAAAGTGTGGGCGGGTCCCGCGTCCCACGGCACCATCGTCTTCGCCAGTGACGGAAAACTGTACGCGTGGGGCGGACGCGGCGAGGTCGGCCAGTCGGGGAACGGCCAGTGGAACATCAATCTCGAACCCGTGCAGGTGACCCTCACCGGTTTGTTCGGCTCCGCCGCTTTAGGGAACGGCTTTGGGGTGGCCGCCGCCTCGGATAATTTCATCAGCACCTGGGGTTCCGGGGAAATGGGCCAGCTGGGGAACCAGTCCGATGCCCTCACGCCAGCGCGCAACGTGGGCGACCTTCTTGGGCTTGGTGGTAAGACGTTGGCCTCCGTTGTCGCGGGGCACGCGGTGCCGGACGTCCCTTGGGGCGACGCCTCGTACCCGAACAGCCTTCCTTTCCAGCTTGCGCTCGATACCGCCGGAACCGCCTACGGCTGGGGCCGCAATGACTTCGGCCAGATTGCCCAGGGCACTCTCGCGTCTTCGACCTCGCTCAAACCCATTGTCGCGGGCACCGCCTTTGCGCAGCTCGCCGCCGGCGGCCACCACGCCCTCGCGTTGGGCGCCAACGGCACCCTTTACGCCTGGGGCCGCAACCAGTCCGGCCAGTTGGGCAACGGCGGCACCCTCAACGCCACCGCACCCGTGGCCCTCACCGCCGGTTCCCTCGCCGGCCAGAGCATCGTCGCCGCCGCGGCGGGCAACCTCCACTCCCTCGCCCTCTCGAAGGACGGAAAGGTTTTCGCCTGGGGAAACAACGCCTCCGGGCAGTTGGGCAACGGCGGCACGGTCAACTCCACCTCGCCGGTCGCCGTCACCGGCGGCTCGCTCGCTGGCGTGTTCATTACGGCGGTCGCTGCTTCCAACAATTACACCGCCGCGACCTCTTACGCTTTGAGTGCCGACGGCCTCGTTTTTGCGTGGGGTACCAACGCCAATGGCCAGTTGGGCAGAGGGAACACGGTCAGTTCCTCCTCCCCGGTGGCGGTGCTGACCACGGGGGCGCTGCAGGGAAACCGGATCACCGCCCTCGCCGCCGGAGCGGACCACGTGCTGGCGCTGGGCTCCGACGGTCGGGTGTACGCCTGGGGGCGCAACAATTGGGGGCAGCTGGGAGATGGCTCCACGACAGACCGGAGCAGCCCGGTCGCAGTTTCCAACATCGCCGGTACGGTGGTGGCCATCGCGGCCCAGGGCCACGGCTCCCTGGCGCTCACCGCCGACGGACTGCTCTACGCGTGGGGCTGGAACGATCGGGGCCAGATCGGCGACGGCACCAACGTCAATCGCACCCGTCCCGCCCTGCTGGGGCTGGATGACGGCTCTGTGAGCCAGTTCCTCAGCATCGCCGCCCTTGGCTCCTCCGGGATGGCCTGGGACACCGGCTCCATCGCGTTTGTTTCCCAACCCCAGGATGCCACTGTCGCCTTGGGCGGCAGCTTCACGCTGACCTGCGCGGTCAACACCCAGGGCGTGGGCCTTTCCTACCAGTGGTGGCGGGAAGTCGCCCAGACCGATGGCTCGTTTCGCTGGCTCCCCGTCGCGGGAGCCGCTTCCCCGGTGTTGACCGTCACCGGTGCGGACGCCTCGACCGTGGGGCGTTACTATGTGGAGGTCACCAGCCATTTGGGCACGCTCAACAGCCGGCTCACGACCCTCTCGACGCCGGTGGTCGCCCCGCTCTTTAGCACCACGCCGCTCCCCAACCTGTCGCTTACCAGTGGCAACACCGCCACGCTTTCGGTGCCCGGCACTCCCACTGGCACCTACCAGTGGAAAAAGAACGGGGTCTCCATCCCCGGCGCCACGGGGCTGACGCACACGCTCAACAGCGCCGACGCTTCCGCCGCGGGCAGCTACACGCTGACTGTCACCAATGCGATGGGCTCCGACACCTCCCCCGCCCGGATGGTCACGGTGACGCCCTCGACCGGCTACGTGGCGTGGGGCGCCCGGCAGTTTGGCCTCATCGGGGACGGCTCGAGCATTGGTCTGCAGGCGGTCGACACCTCCACCGGCCTCGCGGGGAAGACGGTCGTGGAGATGGCCACCGGCGCGAACTTTGTGGTGGTGCGCACTTCCGGCGGTTCCCTTTACGCGTGGGGCCGGAATGATCCAAACGGCAACTTGGGAGACGGCACAACCTCGACTCGCGCATCGCCTGCCGCTGTGATCATGAGCGGCGCCCTTGCGGGCCAGACGGTGACGGCCCTTGCTTGTGCCGAGGTCACCAGTTACGCGCTGACTGCAAGCGGCTCTCTTTATGCCTGGGGCCGCAACGACTGGGGCCAGTTGGGGAATGGCAGCTTGTCCAGTTCGAGCGTACCGGTGCCCGTTTTCAGGGGAGGGGCCTTGGCCGGTAAGACGGTCACGGATATTTCCGCGGGCGCTACCTGGTTCGTGAATTCCTGTCTGGTCCGGACTTCCGATGGGCAGCTTTTCAGCTGGGGGCGTAATGCCGCCGGCCAGCTCGGCAACGGTTCGACCACCGATTCCAACGTGCCAGTGGCTGTCACTATGAACGGCGTGCTCGCGGGCAAAACGGCAACCGCCATGAGCGCGGGAGCCAATGGGGCCGTCATCCTTGCCTCGGATGGAAAACTGTATGCCTGGGGGCATCCACTTATTTTGGGGAACGGTTCGACTCAGACCTCCACGGTGCCGGTCGCCGTCGACATGTCGGGAGCCTTGGCGGGCAAAACCGTTTCCAAAATTGCCGTACTCTCCACCTTCGGCGCCGGCTCGGTACTGGTGCTCACCACCGACAACAAACTCTTCTCCTGGGGAGACAACAGTTCTGGCCAGCTCGGCAATGGCACGACCACCACCTCTTATGTGCCGGTTCCGGTGGACATGTCCGGCGCACTGGCGGGCAAGATGGTCGTGGATATTGCAGGCTCAGACAGCTTCTGCCTGGTCAAAACCTCTGAGAACGCATTTTTCGGCTGGGGGGACAATGGCTCCGGGCAGCTTGGGGATGGCTCGTATGTCCGGGCGCTTTCCCCCGTGGCCGTAAAGCTCCCCGCTGGAAAGACTTTCACGGCGGCCCGCGCCATCTCCGGTGCTTCTGTATTTCTCACGGATACCGGCGAAGTGTACACCGTGGGCGCCTGGTCCGCTGCCCAACTTGGCGTTGGCGCCACACCGCCCCTTCCCGGGGGGAGCACCCTCAATCCGTGGCTCCAGCCCACGCCCGTGGCGGTGCCCAACTCCCAGTTCGGCTCCAGCGGTTCGCCCGTGGCGATCTCTGCGGGCCTTGAACACGCCCTCGCCCTGATGGCCGATGGGAAGGTATACGCGTGGGGCGCGGACAATTCTGACGGCCAGTTGGGGACGGGTTCTCTGCTCGCATCGCCCTCGCCCGTCGACATCTCCGGCAGCGGCGTCCTCGCCGGTAAATCCGTCGTCGCCCTCGCCGCGGGTTACAATCACAGCCTTGCCCTCACTTCCGAGGGACAGCTCGTCGCCTGGGGGCGAAACAGCAGCGGCCAGTTGGGCAACGGGGGGACCGCCAGTTCTCCCACCCCAAACTTTGTAACCGCGAGCCAAGAGATGGCGGGTCGCCGGTTTTCCTCCATTGCGACCTCCGGAGACACCTCCATCGCGCTTACCGCCGATGGCCGCGTGTTTGTCTGGGGCCGCGGCGATGCAGGTCAGCTTGGGAATGGCACGACAAACGCCAGCTTGAGCCCCGTAATGGTTGGGGGCACGCTCGCTTCGGAGATTGTCGTGGCAGTCGCGGGGACCGCGCAAGATAACGCCACCAATGGAGCGGTATACGCTCTGACCGACAAGGGTCTGATTTATGCGTGGGGCGGTAACAACAACGGTCATCTCGGGAATGGAAGTACCTTGTCTTCGTTACTTCCGAGCCAGGTCGCCGGCGTTTTTGCTTCGAAAAGGGCGACCGCTCTTTCAGCCTCGAACACTACCGTTCTCGCGACAGCGGAGGACGGTCAACTCTACGCTTGGGGATACAATGGGAACGGCCAGTTGGGGAATGGCGCGTTTGGCGGATCCAACAATCTTCCCGCTCCCGTGTCTGGCCTCTCGGGTCAGGTCGTGCAGGCATGCACGATTGGCGGTCAAACGGCGGCGGCTCTCACTTCCTCCGGCTCCATTTACGCATGGGGGTACAACGGATTCGGAGGAGTTGGGGACACCACCACGACCAGCCGTTTCCTTCCGGTGCCCATTCATTCCTTCGGGGCCTTGTCCGGTCGGCGGTTCACCGGCCTGTTCGCTTCCGGTCCTTCCTTCAACGGTTACGGTGCCGGCGGCGGTGTTTCCACCCTCTACGCTCTCGATTCCGCACGGGTGGCCTTCACTGCGCCGCCGCTTTCGAGCGCCGTTCTTTCCGGCGGCTCTGTCACGTTGAATGGGGGCATCCATGCGCCCGGCATCTCTGTGCGGTTCCAGTGGAAGAAACAAACCGCCGTCAACGGCTCCCCGGCGTGGGTCTCCATCGAGGGGGCCACTTCCACCCAGTACACGATCCCGGTCGTGGACGCCTCTACCGTGGGCACTTTCGCTTTGGAGGCACTCACGCCAAGCGGCGCGTTCCTGAGCCCGGCTGCCACGGTATCCCTGCTCACGGAGGCCCCCGCCTTCGACTTGAGCGCAACGCCCTCTCCGGTGACCCTCAACATCGGCGACCCGCTTAGTCTGAGCGTGCCCACAACTGCAGGCACCGGACCGCTCTCCTACCAGTGGCGCCTCAATGGCGCACCCATCGCGGGCGCGAATTCCGCCACCTACAGCCTCGCCGCTGCCCCGGCTAACGCCACGGGCCGCTACACGCTCACCGTGACCAACGGTCTTGGCAGCGCCACCAGCAACGCCATCAGCGTACAGGTCGGTCCTGTGGTGACTCTCACTGGAGGCAGCGTGGCGGCGTGGGGCAACAACCTCAACGGGCAGCTGGGCGATGGCAAAGGGCTCGGAAGAACCAGCTTTGTTCCCGTGGATGTGAGCGGTGTGCTCGCGGGCGGCTCGCTTGTACAGGTTGCAGTGGGTGCGAATCACACCACCGGGCTGACCCACACCGGCAAGATTGTCGCGTGGGGAGATGGGAGAAACGGGAAGTTGGGCAACGGCGCGATAAGCAATTCTGCTTATCCGGTATCCGTGATTCAGGGCGGTGCATTGGCAGGGAAGACGGTGGTCGCGGTTGCTGCGGGAAATGGCCATAATCTGGCGCTCACGAGCGACGGGCTGGTTTGCGCCTGGGGCACCAATTCGAGTGGCCAGTTGGGTAATGGCAGTACAACCGATGCTTTTGCGCCGGTGGCGGTGACCTCCTCCGGCGCTCTTGCGGGAAAGACCGTGACCAAAATCTTTGCGTTTGGGGACTTCAGTGTGGCGCTCACCTCCGATGGGCGGCTGTTTACCTGGGGCAACAACGGATGGGGGCAGCTTGGGAACGCCACCACTGCGAATGCTTCGACGCCCGTGGCGGTTGACACCACCGGAGTCTTGCTAGGTAAGACGATCACTCATGTGGCTTCTGGAAACGGTCATGTGTTGGTACGCACTTCCGACGGCCTGCTCTTTGGGTGGGGAGCCAACAGCAACGGCCAGCTGGGAAACGGCACGACCAACCAGAGCACCGTGCCCGTGGCGGTAAACATGGCGGGCGCCCTGGCCGGACGGAGTATCGCGGGGGTTGCCGCGGGAAACAGTCATTCCTTCGCTTGGACTCCGGAGGGGGATGTTTTTGCTTGGGGCAACAGCGGGAACGGTCAACTGGGTGTGGGTACGACCGCCTCGAGCAGCCTGCCCACGCCTGTCTCGACGGGTAAAGTGATCGTTTCGGTGGCCGCGGGCGCCAACGCCTCGTACTTCCTCGCCAGCGATGGTTCGTTTTACGCTGCTGGGGACAATTCCGACGCCCAACTCGGTACCGGCAACTTTGTGCGGACCCTCGTCCCGGTACTCTCCAGCGCGCCCCCTGGTGTCAGCCGAATTGCCGCTGGAAATGGGACCCATGTCGTGGCGTTGACTGCGTCGGGTCTCGCCCATGCATTGGGCTCGAACGAGTATGGCCAGATAGGCGACGGCACCAACTTTAGTTCCCCTGTGCCCGCGATCCTGCCGTCTTCGCTCTTCGGCGGCAAAACCGTGCGCGCGATTGCTGGCGGATGGGATTTCAGTTCAGCCCTCACCGCCGATGGCTCCCTGTTCTCCTGGGGGCTGAATCAGAGCAACTCGGGCCCACTGGGGCTGGGCACTGTTTTGGTGCCCTCCCTCTCTGGGGCGCCGCTTAACGTTTATCCCTCTGCGAACGTGCCTCAGGCGATCCAGAGTGTCTCCACCTTCGCTGCCACCGCTAACGCCAACAGCCATGCCCTTGCCCTCGATTCTGAAGGGCGGGCGTGGGCATGGGGAAACAACGGCTCCGGCAACCTCGGGAACGGGTCTACGACCAGCACAGCCGTTCCGCTGGAGATTCCCGAGTCCGCAGCGACTTTCGGAAAACGCTTCACCTCCATCGCCGGCGGAGGGAACTGGTCGTTCCTGCTTTCTTCGGATGGCAAGCTGTATGCAACAGGCAGCAACGTCCACGGGCAGTTGGGTATCGGTACCCTGACCAACTCTCTCGTCCCCGTGTTGGTGGGGGGATCTTCCGATCTGGCTGCCCAGACGGTGGTCTCTGTGGCCAGCAGCATTGCGAATTCTGCGGCCGGTGCGTCCTATGCCCTGACGGTGGATGGCAAACTGTATGCCTGGGGGTACAACGCCAACGGTGAGGTGGGCAATGGCACCACCACCAACGTGCACACCCCCGTGCAGATTCAGATTCCCGGTTCGGGGGTTGGAGGAGCCGCCTTCGAAACCGTGGTGGCCATCGCGGCCTCCGGCAGCGGTTCCATACCGGGCAATCACGTGCTGGTCCTGACCGCTTCGGGAAAACTCTACGCTTGGGGCCTTGGCCGCGGGGGCCAGTTGGGGAACGGCTCCACCAATTCGTCCGCCGTCCCGCTCCTTGTCAGCATCGGAGCCCTGGAGGGCAAGAGCATCGTCGCGATCGCGGCGGGTTTGAGTCTTTCGATGGTGCTGACCTCCGACGGTTGCGTGTATGCCTGGGGCGATAACTCCGCCGGCGGCGTCGGCGACGGCACCTTCATAAACCGCACCACGCCGGTGAAAGTTGCCCTACCGCCCTCCCTCGAGGGCAAGGTCACCGGCATCGCCTTCAGCGGCGGCGCCGCTTTTGCCTGGTCCGGCGCGCAGGCCAGCTTTGGCGTCCAACCCCGGTCCGTGGCCGCCGCCGCCGGTGCCCCGGTCTCGCTTTCCTCCATGCTACATGCGCCGGGCATGCCGGTTTCCTACCAATGGAAGAAGGCGGTCGCCGTCAACGGCGGCACCACCTACATGCCGATTGCCGGAGCCACCCAGCCGCTTTACGCGATCCCTGCGCTGGACGCCGCCGCCACCGGGTCCTATGTGCTTGAGGCGCTCACACCGCTAGGCGCGGTGCAGAGCGAGCCGGCCACCGTCGGTATACTCACCGCCCCGCCTTCCTTCGACCTGAGCGTCAATCCCGCCCCCGTCACCCTCAACCTGGGGGAGGCCCTCTCGCTCTCCTTTACGCTCGCGGCGGGTTCCGGTCCGTTCACCTACCAATGGCGCAAGGATGGTGCACCGGTTTCGGGCGCGACGGCGGCGGCGTACGCCGTACCGGCGGCGAAGATCGGCGACAGCGGCGTCTACTCGCTTACCGTGACCAATGCGCTGGGCAGCGTCACGAGCCCAGCCGTCAGCGTCACAGTCAATGGTCCGCCCGTGGATTCGACCCCCACCGTGTTGACTTGGGGCAGCAATCTGAACGGCCAGCTTGGCGACGGGAAAGGCTTCGGACGCCGGACGTTTGTCCAGCCTGAGATGAATGGCGTTCTCGCCGGCAAAAAAATCGTCCAGTACGCCGCGGGTGTGAACCACGCCTTGGTGCTTGCTGACGATGGAAAACTTTATGCATGGGGACAGAACACCAACGGCGAGCTGGGAAACGGGACCACGACCTTTTCCAATGTTCCAGTCGCTGTGAACATGAACGGGGCGCTTGCGGGCAAGACGATCAACTCGGTGCAGGCGGGGTTGGGTTTTTCTGCGGTGCTCACCTCAGAAGGCAGGGTGTACGCGTGGGGGATGGGGACCAACGGGCAGTTGGGCACGGGGGCTTCTTTGGACTCTTGGTCGCCTGTCGCAGTGGTTTCTGGCGGCGCGCTGGCGGGGAAGACGGTCACGCAGATTGGCTGCGGCGCCGGTTTCATGGTGGCACTCACCCAAGACAAGAAACTGTTCGCGTGGGGGTACAACGTGGAGGGGCAGTTGGGGACTGGAACCACCACCAACTCAAACATTCCCATAGCGGTGGGGATGACAGCCTTGGGGAGCAAGACGGTCTCCAAGCTGGCCGTGGGCCGGTATCAAACGCATGTCCTCACGGAGGACGGTCTCCTGTTCGGTTGGGGCAACAACACAGCGGGACAGCTGGGGATCAACTCCACGGCGAACACCACCTCGCCCACTGCGGTGAGCCAGACCGGAGCACTGGCCGGGAAGACTGTCACCGACATTGTCTCCGGCTACTTCCACACTCTGGCCTTGAGTCAGGACGGACAGGTTTTCAGCTGGGGGCAAAACACGTTCGGCCAGCTCGGGAACGGCACCAACCTACAGCAGCAGGTGCCCATCGCCGTGGGGAGCTTTGGCGCTCTCAGTGGCAAAACAGTGACTGCCATCGGGGCCTCCTTTTACCAGTCGGCAGCGCTCACCGCGGATGGACAGTTGGTGACCTGGGGCCGCAATGACCAGGGCCAGTTGGCCACGGGCGACTTTGTGAATTACTGGATACCCGTCACCGCCACGGTGCCCGCGGAAAAGACCTTCAGCGGGATCAGCAGCGGTGCTGGAGGCAGAACCGTGCTGCTTTCCTC
>JBILKV010000323.1:0-3409 GCA_044376515.1 Chthoniobacteraceae bacterium
CCAGCCGCCAGTTTGAAACTGACCTCCAAGCGGTTGAAAAATTCCAAGCCCCGGGCGGAGTGACCGGTTTCCGGGCGGTGACCCACAGCGGGACTCGGGTGGAGTTCCAGTCCGGCCCAAACCGTTCAAACGCACTTTCCCAAGGTGTCGCCCAGGCGAAGGGCGAAAGCCTGCTCTTGGTCGAGAAAGCCGGCCACCTCTCCGGCATCGCCCTCGGAACCGACGGCGCGCTGCTCCTGCGCGGCAAACGTTACAACGCGCGTACGGCCGACTTTGAGTACGGGCTCGACGCCCAGGGCCACTTCACCGCCACGCCCATTTATCGCGCCATCGACACCGTCCAAATCGGGCCCGCACAGAACGTATTCAGCGAAAGTGCCGCGGTCTCGTTCTCCATCCCCACGCAAGACACCGGAGACATCGAATTCCGCTACACGCTAGACGGAAGCGACCCCACCCTCGTATCGCCCCTCTATTCCAAGCCGTTCGAGATCACCAAGGACACCTATGTCAAAGTCCGCCCCTTCCGCAAAGGCCTCATCCAGAACCCGTTTAACATCCCCTGTGAACTGGCCGGAAAAACCGTGGGCGCTCTCTTCCGGAAAGAGGCGATGCGGCCTGCCGTGTTGGCTTCGGGCAAACTCCGGCCGGGATTGAACGCCGAGTATCTCGAGGGAACATGGCCGGCGCTGTTTGGTCATGCGGGCGTGCCCGGGGTCCTGCCGGCGACGGCGCGCGCGGATGCGAGCGGTCTGCTGGTTCCGGCCGAAGTGAACGCGCTACGCAAGACCGACAATGCGTATGCGGTCCGGTACAGCGGCTATCTTCAGGCGCCGGCGGATGGCGTCTACACCTTCCACGCGCCCATGCATCTCTACACCACCAGCATGGACGCCGGGTTTGATCTGCGCATCTGGGTCGATG
Organism: Chthoniobacteraceae bacterium; assembly: GCA_044376515.1. Lineage (GTDB taxonomy): Bacteria > Verrucomicrobiota > Verrucomicrobiia > Chthoniobacterales > Chthoniobacteraceae > Chth-196. The sequence goes on from JBILKV010000323.1 coordinate 925, forward strand.
GCGAAGAGTGGTTCCCCTCGCCCACACTGCACGCTGAGAATGCATGGAGCATCCCGCTGCAAAAGGGCCTGCACAACCTGCGGGTGTGCTACGTCGATTACCGCTGGAAGACGTTCAAAAACGAGTACTGGATGGATTGGCAGGAAGGTCAGATGTGGCAGGGCACCCCAGTGCTCGAAGTCACCAGCGCGGATGGGAAAAAGCAGACGCTGCCGGCCCAGTGGCTCCTGCACTGAGGATGCTCTCATTTGCCCAACCGCTCCCCCGCCACGCCATGAGCCAAATCGCGGAAAACGAGAAGCCAAAGGAGAACGTTTGAATGGTGGCGAACTGAGCGGAATTCAGGGCGCCGGCAACACAAATGTGCGACCTGGGTCTCCCGGAAATTTCCAATGCAATTCCTCAACCAGATCAAAATTCCCAGGCTCAAGATTTCTCTGTTCGGAATCCTCGCGGGCCAAATTGTAGAGCTCCAACAGGCCGTCGGGCCGCCCCCCCCGGCCCGGCAGGTTTTTGCCCACCAACTTCCAGTCGCCCTCGCGAATCGCTGCATTGCGTTCGTGCGCAGAGATAAGTGTACAAGGTTCATCCGGTTGTTTGAGAAACGCTGGCATAAGACTCAGACCGGCTGAAGACCACCTATCTTCCGGATGTTTCGCGCCGGTGCTCTCGACACAAGAGGCCATGGTATCCATGACGTGCGCGACGTGCGGCCGCCATTCGCCCTTTCCCGTAAAACGCGCTGGCCAGTGGGCGGAAAAAGAAGGCGCTGCTTGCCGGGATTATCCTCTGTTTCAAAAGATGCTCCTCTCGACAAAAATGTGGCGGCCGTGCTCAAGGTCGGGAACCTATGCCGACCCTCCGGCAGCGAACCACCAAGATGAGGGACCCTCGGCTTGGCCGAGGCCAGCCGCTGCTTCTTACGGGGCGCCCCTCTCAAGCACCGTGCGGGTCAGTCCTTGGTCATTCCAGTGAGCACCAATTCGCGGAACGCCCGAAGATGCGGCAACTCGTGGCGATTTTTGCGTTGAACCAAGACCACCTCTTCGTGACCGAAAAGGGCGGCGAGATTCCGCATGGTGAGTTCGCATTCGCCGGGTCCGGGACGGGGCAGTTTGCCGTCGTTGGCGCCGGTGCAGATCGTGATGCCGAGGCGGATGGCGACATAGTCGAGCAGCAGGGCGCGATTGGTCGCGGTGGTGGTAACCTTCATGCGTTCCCCAAGACCGGCCTGGGTGAAAATGTGACGGATCTGGCGGTGCGAACTCGATTGCTCGACGCTTAAAACCAGCGGATACCGGACGATGTCCGCGAGAGTGATGCGCCGCGCGGTGGCCAGTGGATGGTCGTGCGGGCAGATGAGTTGAAATGGATAACTGCCCAGCGGCCAGACGTGGAATTGCAACAGAGGTTCATCACCTTGGGCGTAGCCGATGATTGCAATATCGGCACCACCCGCTTCGATTAACTCCCGGGCGAGCTGCGAGGGGCGGTCGATCAGCGTCAGATTCACGGCGGGGAATTTCTGACGATAGGCGGCAATGGGTTTACGAAGGGCTCCGAGAAGCATCGGCGCGGGTGCCACAAGCGTAAGGCTGCGAGGCGTGGTCCGATGACGGTCGGCGAAGATCTCGCGCAGTGAATCGAATCCTTCGACAAGCGGCGTAGCCATTTCCACAAGGTTTTGGCCGTCCTCGGTAAGAGAAAGCTGGTGGCCACGCGCGACGACGAGTTGTACGCCGTATTCATCCTCCAGAGCGCGGACTTGCTGCCACACCGACGGCACGGCGAGACCGAGCGAGTCGGCGGCAGAGGCGAAGCTGCCGTGGCGCGACAACTCCACGAGGGCACGGATTTGACGGAAACGCACTTCCTTGAAGTACCGTCGCTTGGTCGCGTGGGACGCAGGCTGTTTCTTAACCATTTGGCAGCACCTAATGAGGGTTAGGAAAATTTGTAAACTACAGTCGCGAAAATCAAGTCCATGCAGGGTATTCCCGGACCGATGAAATTGATTTCAAAGACCGTCACCTTGCTCTCCGCCGCCCTCTCCTGCCTGGCGACATGTAACGGCACTCTGCGCATGTGGGCATTCCCAGTGCTTGCCCCGCTGGCAGCTGTGACGCTCGTTCACGCCGAGACAAGAGGCGCCGTAATGGTGGAGGCTGAGGGCTTCGCCCAACCCGGCGGTTGGGTCGTTGACCAGCAAAGCATGGATGTCATGGGCTCCGCTTTTTTGTTGGCGCATGGCATGGGGGTGCCGGTGGCGGATGCGACGACGACGACCGCGTTTCCCCACCCGGGCAAGTACCGGTTGTGGGTGCGCACGCGGGATTGGGCGGCGCCGTGGAAGGCGGTCGAGACCCATCCCGACATGCGGGCAGAAGGGACACCGGGCATTTTTCAGGTCCTCGTAAACGGCAAGGCGGCGGCTGTCACTTTTGGCAATGAGGGTGCAGACTGGCATTGGCAGGATGGCGGTTTG
>JBILKV010000369.1:0-10790 GCA_044376515.1 Chthoniobacteraceae bacterium
GGAGGAACAGGAGGTGAAATTAATGAGGGCGATTCAGGAAGCAGCCCAGGAGCAGAAGATCCCAAGAGGTGTGGGGCCGTTAACGTTTGAGATTCTGAGGCGAGAGGTGGGAGACTGGAGTCGGTTTAATAATCGGCTCCAGGTCTCGAGTTACACGGGGTTGTGTCCTCGGGAACACAGGAGCGGCGGTAAACGCCGAGCCGGAAGCGTCAGCAAGAGCGGGAATCCGCGAGTGCGAGCGATGCTCGTCGAAATGGTATGGCGAATGATCCGGTGGCAAAGAGGTTTATCAATCAACTGCCGCGCGACACCGGGACCGATGGCTAAGAACCACACCGTGGCGAATGACAGGCTCACAACGTGCGAACCTCCTCCGCGCGGACATACTTCGAGCGACGCTGATACAGCGGATCAAAATTGCGACACAGGTTCTTCGCTTGCCGCCCTCTTTCAGAACTTGATAACGGCTCAACCTTAAGATTCAAAGACCACGGTCCGCACGCAATTCTCCATTCATGTCTATCACTGCCAAAATCAGACCGACTCTCCGCCTAGATTTTACTGATTTTGGCTGCATCAACAAGATAGAGAACTGGTTCACCCGCATCCTACGCCGGGACTTCACCGTCGAGATCAACGACAAACCAGACCTGCTGATTTTCCAAGAGGGGGGGCACCTCAACAGGCTTTACACTTGCCGCAAGCTCTTTTGGACCGGCGAGTCCATCCTCCCAGACTGGAAGCGAACAGACTACGCGCTTTCCTGCCATTACATCGATGACCCCCGCAACCTCAGGTTTCCCTATTATGTGTGGGGCAGCGAAGCCACTGCGGGCGATCTCATCAAAAGACCAGGCGAAGCGAGCTCTGGTGCAGTGGAAAGACAACATTTCTGCTCTGCGGTAATCTCGAATGCCAACAGGCGCCGGACCACCAATCGCGTGGAATTTTTCAAGAAACTTCATGCCCGAAAGCCACTCCTCTCCGGCGGCCGCTTCATGAACAACATTGGTGAACCGCTTCCGATAGGCGGGCGCCCAAAATTGGCATTTAACCAATCCTGCAAGTTTCATCTCTGCTTCGAAAACAAGGAACTGCCTGGCTACACCACCGAGAAGCTGGTGGATGCCATGTGGGCTCGCTGTATTCCAATTTATTGGGGGAACCCACTCGTCGACCGGGAGTTTAATACAAAAAGCATGCTCTGCAGGTACGACTTTCCGGACGATCAAACATTCATCGAAAAAATTCTGGAGGCAGACCAAGACCCCGCGCTTTACGCGAAGATTCAGGAGCAGCCTTATTTCCACAATAACACTCCAAATACTTTTTATGACGAGTCCCGTCTGCTAGAGTTTTTTCACCGGATCGTGGACGACCGCACCCGGCCCGTAAGCCAGAGACGTAGATTTTGGCACTTCGGTCGCTGGCGCCTGGCCAAGCGCATGCATTTTTAAGTCTTATAGTTTTTTGGTTAGAGTCTGCGAATTCCCCGGAGCTCCTATCTAGGTTTCTTAGAAGCAACTGAATTTACGCAGTGCCCTTGACTCTACTATTAAAAACATTTTAAGCTTCAAACGTGGGGTGGAATTTGAGCTTGAATGTAGCGAGCATCTGAGTTTTCGACTCATCGCACCTGAATTTAACTTTCCGCAAATCTCGCATTTGAACTTCATCTCCCGCTTTGCGAACCGACGACCCTTGGAATGTGTTTGCAAAAAGTCTTTTTGAACTTTCGGTCTACTCAACCGCATGGAACGCGTTATAGCTTTTTGCTCAAATATCGCACAATGTCAGCGCGATCTCATTTTAGATCCTGCATGGTGCGAGCTTTTCCCTGGCACTGGGTGGTTACCTCATTTCTCGCAACTTTTAACGACGCATGATTGGCGTCTTACCACAGGGGATCTCGCACTTGGCTCAGTAGAAGCTGGCGAACTGTCCGCCTCCAACGTTTTTGTAATCGCCGTTGAGGACTCTGATCACGCTGAACGTTTAATCTCTCTGGGCGCGACAGGTGGAGTTTTAATTTGTGCGGAATCACCGCTATTCGCTCGCACTTTCTACGAGCGAGTTGCGCAACTTGGGCCAAAGTACCTTGTTAGGATTCTTTTCGGCGGCTCCATTGAAGCGCACTTTCCAAATACGCCACGCACCTTCCAGACCCGTTTCCCGGCCTTCAGTCGAAACGGACCGCCGGTGGAAACTCAACCATGGTCGCGCAGGAAGTCCATGGTAATGGTGGCAGCCTGCAAGTACTGGCGCACACCATTTAACCCAAGTTTCCTTCGGAAACCAAAAAAACTAGAAGCCTGGCTAAGAGGCAAGCTCGGACTAAGTCGGTCATCGATTAAAAAGCTAGCCCAACACTCCCAACTGCATGACCGCCGCTTAGAATTGATTGAATATTTCGGCCGCAATGGGCAATTGAATGTTTTTGGCGCAGCTTGGAACCTTCCCTATTCGATACCATGGAAATGGAGGTTACGTCTTAGCTCTTTACTGCAGCAACTGAGAATCGAAACGTGTGATCACAAGAAAAAGATCATCGCCAATTATCGCTTTGCATTCGCTTTAGAAAACATTTCCTACCCGGGCTACCATACTGAAAAAATAATAGACTGTTTCGCTGCCGGAGTTATACCAATTTATCTTGGCGATCCTCTTATAAAACAGACGATGCCGAGTAGCTCTTTTATACATTTATCCGATTTCAATGATTTATCCGATCTGTCGGATTATTTGATCGCTTTCAGCGAGGCGAACGCCGTATCCATGTTAGCTGAAGGGCGAGCTTTTTTAAAAAATGATGGAGACGCTTATAGTTATGAGGGGTTTGCAGAAAAAATAATAACGGTGATTCACCCCTACCTGCACAACTGACACCTGATGCACCTCGACGTATTTATACTGAGCTATAACCGCGCCGATTTTTTGCGGGAAACTCTTGAAAGCTTTCTGCAGCAGAGCTTCCAAGGATTCCGCCTAATCATATTAGATAACGCAAGTACCGATGACACCGCAGCAGTCGTCGACAGTTTTGCAGAGCGTCGCCCGATCATCTTTCACCGCCAACAAGAGAATGTCGGCGCTCTTAAAAACTTTCTTCAGATACAAACGTTGGCTGAAGCAGATTGGGTCATGGCATTCCACGACGATGACATTCTCCATCCCCGCTACCTGGAGCACTGCATGGAGGTGCTAGTCCAGAATCCTGAGTGCCGACTGGTTGCAAGCAATTATTCCGGGATGACACATCCGGACCTTCCAGTTTTAGCAGCCCAGTCATTTGATAAAAATTTTTGGAGATTAAAAAATGCGGCGCACTTAGCCAGCTTTTGTTACACAATAAACAAAGTCCATTTCGGCTCGGTTATTTACCGACGTGAATGTTTGAGAGAAATTTCAGCTTCTCAAATTGTTTGTTTTGGCAAGATGCTTGATCGCCCGTTGATGATTTCAACACTGTTAGGAGGTGGTGCTGCAGTTATTTTTAAAGCGCCTTTCATTCAATACAGGCTGCATTCCGCTCAAGATTCACAATCACCACTTTCAGGGCCATTTTTAAATGAAGCGATTGCTTTGACCCGGTTTTACGCGGAAGTAATGGGAAAAAATTGGCGCACTAGCGCAGGGAGGTGTTTTCTGGTCAATAACCGAGGATACTTGAAGGGGCTTTACAAGTGGTGTACAGATCGTGATAGCCAACGTTTTTCCAATTTTGTATTCAAGGCTTACACGCAAGGTGTAGCCACTCTATTGTCTTTCGTTCCTAGACCCCTCATGCGCATCGTGAAAAAAGCCTTCCGTTTGATAGACTCAGACTTTTTTTGAAAACTGGGTTATTTTAATCTTATTAAGAAAGGCTTGTTAAGCGTTTCTAGTGCAGTTCTTTTAAAGGATTTATTCCATGGCTGCCAATTGATCGCCCTTATTCTTGTTTTGGTAATGCCACTTTCTGTATTTACATGCAGTATTAGATCGAACAAGCAGAACATCTTGCTTCTTCGGGCACAGACGTTGAGCGATCTAGGCAATCGAATTCGATGAAAATTTTGTATCGCACCTCGGCTTTGGCGGGTTTTCTTTCGCATCAGCGCCAAAGACTTTTGAAGTTCTGCGTTAGAACCCTTAGCCGCAGGGGACACTATCCAAAATTTTGGCTCCTACATGGAGAGGGCATTTGCAGGGGCATTTCCCTGAGCGGTTTCTACGAACTGGAGCTTCTGCAAGGCATGGCCAGTTTGTTGGGAGCATCTTCCTCGGTGGTCTTGGACGTCGGAGCAAACATCGGAAACCATACTGTGTTCTTTGCTCAGCGCTTTCGCCAGGTGATCGCGTTTGAACCGGTCCCCGAGAACTGCGGGTTGCTGAGAGCCAACTTAAGGCTGAATGGACTTCAAAACGTTTATTTGATTGAGAAGGGCCTTGCCGATCGGACCGGTGATTTTGACCTGGAAGATTGCGCACCGGAAACGACAAACCAGGGCATCTGCTTTGAAGAAAAGACACGCAGGCCGGGCAGACGCTCGGTTGCGGTGGCTTGCGGCGATGACGAAATAGAAAAAATTGGACTTACAGGTCCGATCGGTTTGGTGAAGATCGATGTTGAGGGCGCGGAACCACTGGTGATAGGAGGACTATCGCGGACCCTTTTAGAGCACCAACCCCTCGTTTGCTGGGAAGCTTTCAACCATGCGGATGCTCTGAAAACAGTCGAGCGCCTCCGCCCTCTCGGATACAAGTATCTGTACCATTTGTCCACTCGCCGCAGTGCACCGAGGATCGTGAATCGGATCTTGGATAACTTTGGAAAAAAATGCTTCCTCTATCCTTTTGAAAACCATTCACCGCTTGATGGGATGAACGTAGCGTCGGTCAAAGCGCTGATGTAAAGCGGAGAACATCAGAATTTTATCGCTTTAACATCCAGAGTGTTTTCCATGAACGCTTTTTCCGGCGCTCAAAGTCACTTTGATGGTCCCAATTGGATTGTTTCACGATTCCAAAATAATTAAGGGCAAGAACGCTTTCGCTTTCACCTAAAGTCAGACTTTCATTGTAATCTTGTTCAAAATGCCAGCATTTGAACAAGGGTTCGACGGGATGGAGCGGGATCGGTTGCTTTACTAAAAGATACTCACCGTACCACTGGGTCTCGCATGAGAACCTCATGATAAGGTCCTGAAAGTTTTCGCCTCTTGGCTGGGCGTAGTCTTCAAACAGGCCGCGCCACACCGCAGCAGACCAAATGCATGGAGTCGGAGCAAAGTCGTACAACCGACCGGAACGGTTGAAGAGATCACGTGCTGTCTCCCGCAGTTCTCGAAACTGCCGCAGGAACTTCATATTGCCACTGCGCGCGGCGGCGAGAAGGCTGTGACGCCCCTCGTTAATCACAGTGTAGGGGTATCCGGAGGGGTGTAAAAAGTCAGACACTCGGAACTTTCTAATGAACCAAGAATCCGAGTCGATGATCATATAATGATGGCTGATCTCAAGCCGCCAGAATTCGGATTTGACCACCTGCTGCATGATATTTCCAGCGAGACGGGGTTCCCGGGTTTTGCCTGTCAGAAAGGTACGGGACAGAATTTCTTCGTCTGGGAGAAGCTGGAAACCGTATTCCTCGCTGATCGGAGCGAAGAGGGATAGGTCAGAGCGGGGCACACTGACGTAAAATGGGATCTTGTCCTCATTGAAACGGCTCACACTCTCAGCGAGCTGTTTGAGTCTGTGAAAGTCGTTTCTGTACGACTTACAATAGAGTACGAGCGGTACCATAGGAACGTTTCAAGGGCGGGTGTCGGTGGCGGGCACGAGTTCCAGAATCTGGCGCACTGCGCCTGCGGTAGTGTAACGACTGGCCACTGGGTTGTCGGGAAGGCCGGCATTTCGCCACTTTTGCCAGAGGTTCAAGATTGCGTCGGCAACGGCCTGCGGCGAATCGGCCAGTGCGGCGGTGTGTCCATGCTCCGTAAGGATGCGGTTGAGCATGGGATTGTTCCACGTCAGCCCCAGCACCGGGCGGCTTGTCCACAGGTACTCGTACAGCTTTGAGGGAATGTACTCTTCGCAAAAAGCGTCCGTACCGTGGAGGAGCAACAGGACATCAGCGGTTCTCATCGCCTCGAGCACCCGCTGCCTGCCCGTCTTTTGGGATGTCTCATCCCATTCCAGTCGCCCGTGAACACAAACCACCTCACTTAGTGCGAACTGTTCAATCGCCTTCTTTGACACCGAATCAACCTTTGTTCCGTAAACGTCGACCTTTATGTCAGCGGCAATTTCTGGTCGGGCACGAAAAAGAACGGAAAGCCCCTCAAGAAAAACCGACAGGTTGCGAGTGGCGTTCAGCGAGCCGAAGTGCCCGATCCGCAGTTGCTCGCTCCTCCGATATTCGATACCGGAGAAATCCGGACAGGCAGCCCCTGGAGCAATCACTTTTCCCCGCTGCCCGAGAGAAGGGTGCCTGGAACGAGCCCGCTCAAGCGCAGTATCGGTAAACCAAAAAGCTGCTGTTGCATGCTGACAGATTAAACCCTCCAACCAGGCCGACCAACGGAGCGATTGTTTGGAACCGCCCCAGGCATCATGAACCATTGGGTCGTGAATTTCCGCGATCCAAGGAATACCCGTCGTCCTCCAGAGGAGGTACCCAGCGAGATGGGCGCTGTTTGCCCCCCCGGTCGAATAGATCGCGGACAAAGCGTGCCGCCCATTTAGCCATAGGCCGGTAAGATAGGCTGGCAAAAACCAAGACCATTGGCTCTCTAGTCTGATGAAAATCTTTTCGATCCCGTAAAGCGGGGCCAAAAGTAGGGTCAAAAACCCTTTTACGAAGCTGTACACCCAGCGGGTCTTAAACCTGTGTTTGAGACTGTGACGGATGTCGAATTTGAGGGCCGAAGGAGCCCATCCATGTACCTGGTGGTGTTCAATCAGCCGGTCTTTTTGCCCCGTATGAGCTGAAACCACCACGGGGAAGACGCTCTCGTAGAGATGCGGTATTTTATCAGTGATGGTCTGACTTGCCGCTCGACCGTCCATGTTGAACCCGTGGGAGAAAATGAGCCATCGTGGCTTCGCAGGTCGGTTGGAAGAGTCGGCGTTGGTGCTCATCCCCGTAACCGTATACGCTGCCCGTATTCAGCAGAATCTCAATTTGAGTTTCGTGTTTGCGGGTTTTAGTATGAAGGCCACGGTTTGTTTTGAAGATTCTAGCACTAAAATTTAAGTATTTGGGAGACGTGGCGATTATGGTTCCGGCACTTCGCGCGCTCAGGGAGCGATGGCCCACCGCCCAGCTCGATGTGCTTGTGGCAAAGGAAGCAGCTCCGGTCGTGTCGGAGCTGCCTTGGGTTCAAAAGGTGTGGTCTTTCCACCGCTCTCGGGGCCGTGCGAGCATTCGTTCCTCGCTTCCCCTTATTCTGGCGCTTCGAAAACAGAATTTTGACCGCTCCGTGGATTTCGTGGGCAACGACAGGGGTGCCATTCTAAGTTGGTGCATTGGCGCGCAGCGGCGGCTTGGCCCAAAGGTACCGCTTGGATTTGTTGGACGAAGTCTGTGCTACACTCAGACGATTCCGGAGGCACCGAGGGAATGGAACGAGGTGCGGCGCGACCTGCACGTTCTTTCGGCTTGGGACGTTCCCGCCCCATCCTCGACGGATCACGAGGTTCATGCGTCACAAGCGCTGGCGGAGACGGCTGCAAAGGTGCTGCCGGAAACCGACGTTATTCTGGCTCATATCTCGGCAAGCCGCTCGAAGAAAGAATGGCACCTCAGCGGTTGGATCGAAACTGCGCGCAAAGCGGAGGCGGCAAATATCCCTATCGTTTTCTCGTCGGGAAACACCGAGAGAGAGCGAAGGCAGTTGGCGATTCTCAAGAAAAGTGCCCCCGCGATCCGCATCCTCGAGCCGACAGAGAGTCTTGATCTGTTTCTCGCGGTTATAAAACGGGTTCGTGTTTTTGTTTCAGGGGACACAGGCCCTCTTCACTTTGCAACGGGCCTTGGAGTGCCAACCGTTGGCATTTTCGGCCCGACCCTGCCTTCCGAATGGGCTCCCCTTGGTCCGTCCTGCTCAACGCTTGCCGGCGGAAGCTGCACTTGCAGCGGGCACGCGTTTGACTGCTCATCGGCCACCCCTTGTATCGCGCAAGTGAGCCCGTCGGACGTTTGGCAACAAATTGAAAGGGTGTACAGCCGTGCCGGCCACTGATGCCCCCCTCCCGATTAGTGTCGCGCTGATCGCGCGCAACGAGGCGCACAACCTTCCCAGATGCCTTGGAAGCGTCCAAGGATGGGTCGCTGAGATGATTGTTGTCGTCAACGACTGCACCGATGCAACCGTGGAAGTCGCGCGTTCATTCGGTGCCTCAGTCGTGGAGAATCCATGGACGGGCTTTGGCAATCAGAAGCGCAGGTCCGTCGAACTCGCGAGGGAACCGTGGATTCTTGCAATTGACGCGGATGAAGAAGTTTCGCCTCAGTTAAAGACTGCCATTTTTGAATTTTTTAGGCACCACTCGGCTTTGTATGAAGTTGTGGCATTCCGCCGCCGCGTCTGGTTTTTGGGAAGGTGGATTACGCATGGCGACTGGTACCCGGATTGGAGTCCCCGGCTCTTCCGCAAAGAATCCGCTAATTGGTCACAAGACATTGTTCACGAAAGGCTTCTGTTTTCCGCTAGCGTTCTTAAGCTGAAAGCCGACCTACTTCACTACTCCAATCCCACGATAGCGAGTCATGTGGGAAAGATTAATTTTTTCTCGGACCTGTTTCTCGTACAACAGTTGGGTAGAAACGCCAAATGGTCCCCGGTGAATATGCTGTTCAGGGCCGTGTGGAGATTTGTGCGGGCGTATGTTTTCCGGCTCGGCTTCTTGGATGGCTTTCCCGGATTGTTCATCGCCGTGAGCACGGCCTACGCCACCTTCGTTCGCTACAGTCGGCTATATGAGCACCTCCACAACACCCCTCCGCCAGTCCAAGCCGCCCGTTCCGAGCCTCGTAGTGAGCACGTTCAATGCCCCTGATGCGCTGGACAAAGTGCTTGGGGCAGTCCGTCGGCAAACCTCCCAGCCCTTTGAGGTACTGGTGGCGGATGACGGTTCGGGGCCGGAAACACGAGCGGTACTGGACAAGTGGGGGCAGCTTTCGCGTTGTGCGCTTAGCCACATATGGCAGAAGAACAATGGCTTCCGGAAGGCACACGTGCTCAACCAAGCGATCCTCCGGGCGCGGGGGGATTACATTGTTTTTTTGGACGGAGACTGCGTTCCGCACGCGGAGTTTGTGGCGGATCACCTAGCACTCGCTGAGGCCGGTTGCTGGGTTCAGGCGCGCCGTTGTTTTGTAAAGGAACCGTACGTACCGGATTTCGATCTCGCAAACATCAGTGTGGCGGGATGGGTGGCACTGGGCCGAATCGAGCAGGGATTGAAGGCGTTCCGGACGCCCTGGGAAAGCGTCCGCAAGGACGAGGATTTGCGAGGGGTCATCGGGTGCAATTTGGGGATCTGGAGGGAGGACCTGATCGCCGTTAATGGCTACGACGAGTCCTTTACGGGCTGGGGCCGGGAGGACAGCGATCTGGCTGCCCGGTTGTTTCATCTGGGGCGCAAACGCAAGTTTGTGAGGGGGCGAGCAGTGGTGTTCCACCTGAATCATCCGGTGGCATCGCGGGCGCAGTTGGAGAGCAATCAGGCGCGGCTAGAGGAGACGCTCAAAATTAAGCGGGTGCGGGCGGTATCGGGAATCGCTGAACGGATGGCAGAGGCGGATCCGTCCGCCATTTGACGGAAAGTCGGCCTGATTGGGCCAAAGTTTGCGCTCATCCGAGCGCCTCCTCGTATCGCTGGAGCGACTCCAAAACTCGCGCAGCGACGAATGCACGGAACGGCGTGGCATCCCCAGACGCATCTGCTGCCGCAAGCGCATGGTAGTAGTCCGCCCTCTGCACATTCGCTGCCCGGATAATCGTGAGCGGATATCCGCACTGCATCAGATGCAGGTTCATCGCCAGACGACAAACCCTTCCATTGCCATCAATAAACGGGTGGACCTGAGCCAACCGCAGATGTAAGTCCGCCGCAATCTCAACATCGATGTTCTGGGGCTGCGCCTCGTCCTGCTGTCCGAGTTCGCCCAACTGCGCATCAATGGTCGCCAGATCCTTGAAAGTCCGCCCCTTTTGCTCGAGGGACCGGGCCTCGTCCTTGTCCTTGATGAGGTCGCGGTAGCTTTTCGCGGTTTCCCACCCGCCCGGCTTCATCGTGAGCATGGCAGCCGGATCCTTGGCACGCTTGAGGGCGGTCAAATCGGAGGGTTGACCTCAGATACCACGTGTCTGAGTTTTCTGGATTATGAGCGATGGGAACCCCGTGAATGAATCGTTCCGCCTTGTTGGGAAAAGCGGCGCGGATTTTCGCCAAATCTGACGCCCCGCAAGGGGCATTTTACTTCCAGCCCCTGGCAACGCCGTGGGAAAACTTCCCCAAAAAAGAATACGCCCTGAAAGGGCACACTCACCTGCCCGGTCCATCCGAAAGCGTGGCTTCGTCATTGGGCGCCCTTTCAGGGCTTCATGTTTGATAACGGATCAAACCCACTGCGTTGCCATGGGCTGCGAGTAGCCTGCCCCTTGTAGGTTTTGAGAAGCCGGCCACCAGCTCATTCCCTTCTAAATAAAAATCCTTCCCTTCCATTTTCCTCACCCTCACAGGTGAAGAAGCCAGGAGTCGCCAACCCCGATAGCTACGGAGTTGGCGACACTCCAGAGAAG
>JBILKV010000398.1:0-3384 GCA_044376515.1 Chthoniobacteraceae bacterium
CCGCCCGTTGAGCTCCACGCTGCCCCCCTCGGGCTGCACCTGAATTTCCACTGGCCGGCGCACGCCCACCGTCACCGGCGCGCTGGTGACCGAATGCCACACCCGCCGCGTGGTCGGATCCTGCAGCGAAACTCGCAGCACAAACCGCGCGCCGTCCTCAGCGGCAGACACCGACGCAAGCTGCAGCCGCGCCGCAACCGCCCCCGGCACCGGCACTCCGTCGCGCAACCACTGATACTGCAGCCCGCCTCCAGCCACCTCCGGATCGCCTCCGGCCGCGCCACCCTCCAGTGTCAGGCTCTCACCCGGATTCAACGCTCCGGCCAGCTGCGGCTGCGTCGTGAGCCGGGCCCTCTGCAACACCCTCAAACGCGCCGTACTCCGAACACTGCTGAAGCCGTTGCCGGCGCTCACTGTGTAGGTGCCCGCATCCCCGGGTGCAGCCTCCGCAAGCACCAGGGTACCGCCGAGCACGGCGCCCCGATGCGCGCCGCCCTCGCGGCTCCACTCATACACCAACGACTCGCCTCCCGCCGCAAAGCCCGTCCACACCAGTCGCTGTCCTTCCAAAACCACCGCCTCCGGCAACGGCCTGAGCAACTCCGCGGGTGCACGCCTCAGCGACAGTTCCAGCGCCGCTGAGTTCACCCTTCCGCCTTCGTTGCCAAGCACCACGTCGTAAGTGCCTGCCTGCAGACTCGTGCTCACCATCACGCGATGGGTCGCTCCGGTCGCGCCTGCAATGAACTGTCCGTTGCGCCGCCACTGGAACCGCAACTGGGACGCCTCCGATTCCGACATCCCGGCAACGCTCAACACCACGCTGTTTCCCGGTTCCACGGCCCCGGGCGGCGACTGCACCAACGCTCGGCCCGCCGCGGGCGCCACGAGCACCGGCAGCTCCACCACCGGACTCGACGCCTCGGAACGTGCCGCCAATACGGCCCCGCTGTTCGCATCCCCGTTTTCAACCACCACCTTGTAGCCGCCGCCGGCGCTCTGGCCGGCCGCAGGCGTGAGCTGCAGCCGCGCCGTGTTCGCACCGGCCACCACCGTCCCGTTGACCGCGCCATCCACCAGCGGCGTCATCTGCGTCCCGTTCACGCGGTACCACTGGTAGCGCAGCGGCGCCGTGCCCCTGGTCACGCGCACCCCGAGCTCCAGCCGCTGTCCAGCCGCCAGCGGTCGCGCCTGTCTCGCAAACAGGGCGGTATCCACCTCCACTGGTTCCAACAACGCCACAGTCGCGGGCGCGCTCGTCACCGACACGCTCCCGCCCGCAACCACTCCGCTCACCACCGCGTCGTAGTACGCGGACACCACCGTGGCTCCCTGCACGAACTCGTACTGCGCGGCGGTGGCACCCGGCACCGGCACCCCGTTGCGCCGCCACTGGTAGCGCAACCCCGTCACCCCGGCCGTCGCGGCGCCCACGCTCAGCCGCACTGTCTGTCCCGCCAGCACGCTTCCCCCGCGCGGCTGCTCAGTCAGATTCAAACTCGACACCACCAGCGACGCACGGCCCGAACCTCTGCCGTAGGAGGGATGCACCGCTTCCACATCGTACACCCCGCCGGCGGAAGCACCCACATCCCTCAGCACAAGGGTGGCTCCCTGCGCTACTTCCACCCCCTTGGACTTCCAGACAAAGCTCACAGGCTCGGTGCCGTAAAGGTCGGCGTTTGCAAGCGTTGCGGTGAAGCTCGCCGTGCCTCCGGAGAGCACGCTCAGGCCGGGCGGACTCACCGTCACTACGGGCGTCAACGCACGCAACACCAGCGGCGGGCTCGTCACCCGCACGCCACCGATGCCCACCGTCACCGTGTATTCCCCGGCGTCTCCCACTCCGGCAAATCCCTGCGTGTACTGCGGTGCGGAAGCTCCGCTGATCGGTACACCGTTCCGGCTCCACACGACGTTCGCCTGCGACAAATCCACGCCCGCCGCACTTGCGCTCACCACGAAGCGGCCACCCACCACATAACCCTTCGGATTCGTCAGGCCGTCCACCGAAAGCACGGGCAGCCCGACGCTAAACGCCACGGTCTCCACCTCCGAAGGTGCGCTTTCCACGCTTCCGCCCGCGTTGTAGGCTTCCACCGTGTAAACGTTCCTTGAGGGCGCGCCGGATACCAGTGTGAGCGTGCCCGAAGTCACTCCAGGCAGCACAATGCCGTTGCGTTTCCAGCGGTAGGCGGGAGTGGGATTTCCGCTCGCCTGCGCGCGCAGTGTCACGCTTCCGCCCCACGGGATGGTCACCCGTGCAGCGGGGGCTTCCGTCAACGCGGGACTGGTGGCGGTCACAGTCAGCATCAGCCCGGCTGTTCCGGTTCCTCCCGCGTTGGACACACCCAACGTCAAATCAAACAGACCGGGTGCAGGCGGTGTCCCCGAGAGCAGACCGGTTCCCGGATTGAGTACCAACCACGATGGCAACCCCTGGACAGCGAACTGTTCCGGCCCGTTCTCCGCGTAAATTGTATACGTAAATGGAACGCCCGCGCGGGCCGACACGCTTCCACCCATCACCAGCGGTGCGGCCGGAATCACACCGATCCTCAGGCGGCCGGTGCCGGAACCGCCTTCGTTGAAAGCGCCGAGGCTCACTTCGAACGTACCCGTCTCCAACGGTTTGCCACTGATGGCCCCGGTGCTGCCATTCAACGAAAGACCGGACGGCAGGCCCGTGGCTGTGTAGCGGGTGGGCTGGTTGCTGGCCGCAATCTGGTAGCGGAACGCCGTCCCCACCGCGGCGAGCGCTGCTCGGTCGACCGTCACCACGGGCGCGCGCGGCAGCACGCGAAGCACGAGCGTTTCGGTTCCAGCGCCGCCCTCATTTTCGGCGCTGAGCGTCACCCGCGTTTCACCCACGAGCGTGGGGATCCCGCTCACGAAGCCTTTGATTGAATCAAGCGCCAATCCAGCCGGCAGCCCGGCAGCACCGAATCGGGTAGGTCCGTTGGCCGCGGTGATCTGGTAGCCGAACGGCTGACCGACCGTGGTAGAGACCGCCAGCGCGCTGGAGACGATGGGCGGCACCGGCTGGGTGCTGACATTGAGCACCAGCGTGCCGCGGCCTGTCCCGCCGTCATTGGCGGCTTCCAAGGGAATGGTGAAGGTCCCGACAGTCTTGGGGGTGCCGGTGAGGACGCCTCTGGCCGCGTCCAAGGCGAGCCAGTCGGGCAGGTTTGCAGCGCCGAAGCGGGTGGGTTGGTTGGAGGCCACGAGCCGGTAGCTGAACGCCACGCCCACCTTTGCGAGCGCAGCCAGCGAGCCGCCCACCACGGGGGCCTGCGGAAGCACGCGCAGCGTGAGAGAGCCCGAGGAGGTCCCTCCCTCATTGGAGGCAACCGTCTGGACCGGGTAGGTTCCCAAAACATTCGG
>JBILKV010000146.1:0-10720 GCA_044376515.1 Chthoniobacteraceae bacterium
CTTTGGGTTCAGTCAAGTTCCGGGCGCGTGGCGCTCTCCAAGAGCGCCCCAAGCGCTGCGCAAAGGACGGTGCCGCGGTGGACGCGCACGCGGAAGGGGGTCTCCAGCGGCGGCTGTCGTCTTAACAGTGCGAGGGTTTCCTCGCCGAGCCGGCGCGGCAGGCTAACACTGAAACGCACGCGCCTTCCGTGGATCCCTTCCACGTAACGGGCGCCACTGGAGAGCCACTCCACCGCTTTTTGGAGCCAGTGATCAACCACGGGCCGCGCCCGCTGCGGAAGACGCAGGAGCTCCGCGGGTGCCGTGCCGGCGGCGCGGAGTTCGTCCGCCGGCAGGTAGCACCGGCCGGCCCGGAGGTCCGCGGGCAGATCGCGCAGGATGTTCACAAGCTGGAGCCCCTGACCGAAACGGCGTCCGAGCAAAAGGAGTTCCTCCATCGGAACCTTCGCGAAGCCGGGGAGTTGGATTGCGCAAAGGCGTGTCCAGAACTCTCCCACGCAACCGGCCACAGCATAAGCGTAGGCCTCCGTTTCGGAAGCCGACGCGAGACTCTGCGGGGAGTCCACCGATGCGTAGCCGAAGCGGACAAGGTCCCCTCGTTGCCCTCCAATGATGGTCACGAGAACGGCGTGAACCTCCGCACGCAGCGTTGGGGGTAACCGATGGTAGGCATGCAGAATCGGGTGGATTCGAGCCAGCAAACGCGCCTCTCCGGGGTGCGAGCCACCGAGGCCAGCCAGCAAGGACTCCACCTTGTCTAGGGAGGCTGGGCCCGCGGGCAGGAGCGCCGCCTCAAACGCGGCAAGTCCCTCCAGCCTGAGTGCGAGCGGCGCGCTCGAAGCGTCGGCGATGGTATCGCTGGCCCGCGCTAGGAGGTAGGCGAGGCTCAACGGGGCGCGGACCGGCGGCGGCAGAAACCTTAGTGAAAGATGGAAGGACCGCGAGACCGCTGCAAGCAGAGGTGCGGGAATGTCCCTAACGCCGGCGTGATCGCCACTCCGGGCCGGTTTCACAGCCCCAGGTCGGAAATCAGCTCCTGATCAATGCGTCCGGTGACTTGGATGCCGCGGTCGACTTGATAGGAGCGTATGGCGGACCGGGTGCCGTTTCCCGCCACGCCGTCCACCGGACCGCGATAGTAACCGTAACCGCGGAGCTTCTCCTGCACGTGGGCCACGAGGTGGCTTCCAGAGGGGGCAATCACTTGGTATCCGGCTGAAGAAACCGGGGCCCCTTGGTAGACGGGGACGGGTGCAGTGTAAACGGGAGGTGCGACGTAAACGGGGGCAACCGGATAGGCGAATCCCGGCGGACAGAAATACCCCGGGTTCCGGTAGCCATAGCCATAGCCGTAACCAAAGCCGGGCCGGCACCCGAAGGACGGCCCGCTGTAAAAACCGATGTCCACGCGCGTGCGGGTCCCGGAGCGGTAAAAGGGGGGGCCGGCATTCGCGGGAATGCAGAAAAGCAGGAGGGAGGCGCAGGCCGCAAAAGCGCTCGTGAGAGAGGAGTTCTTGAGGATGGGTGCTTTCATGGCGTGTCCTTCCATAGCAGATGACCCGCGACACTTCGAATGCAATGGAGGGCAAAAGTGAAAATTAGCGCGGCGGGTGTGATCCTTTCCCCTTGATGCCGGTCTCGCGAAGGAGGGCGGACTTTCCAGTCCGCCGCCGCCTCTCGAGGCGGGTCCGGATGCTCCGCCCAAAAGTGTCTGTCCCCACCGGCTCGGCTGCCCTCTCGTCAAGAGGCGGAGAAGATCCGTGAAGGGAGTCCTTCCTTGGGTGCCATTGTTCCACTGGGGACAGGCAATTGTTCATCCAGTCGTGGATTGACGCCCGGCCCTTTCCATGGGGGGTGCGCCGGAATCCAGCCACGCTAAAGACTTGGAATGCCCGCGACTGCCTTGGATGCGGGGAGCAGGCCCGCGCCGCCGTGCACAAAGCGGTCGTGCAGGCCCGCATACACGCCTCCCCTCGCGAGCAGCTCTGCATGCGTTCCGCGTTCCACGATACGTCCTTCCTCCATTACTAGAATCAAGTCAGCCCGCCGGATGGTGCTCAAGCGGTGAGCCACCACAAAACTCGTGCGCCCCTCGAGCAGGGTGGCAAGTGCGAACTGGATCCGCGCTTCGGTGAGGGCATCCATTGCGCTGGTTGCCTCGTCGAGAATCAGCAAACGGGGACGCGCCAGCAGTGCACGGGCGAAGCTGACCAACTGCCGCTGGCCTCCGGACAAGTTCGCCCCTCCCTCACCCACCTCCGTGTGGAATCCCTCCGCCAAGCCATCAATCTCCTGCATGAAACCCAGGGTGCGGGTGATTTCCCGCACCTCATCCTCGGAGGTCTCGGGCCGGGCGAAGCGGATGTTGTCGAGCACGGTGCCGGCGAAGAGGAAACTGTGCTGCTGTACAATCCCCGTCTGATGATGCAGGGAGACGGACTGAATCCGGGACAGGTCGATGCCGTCGAGCCGGATTGTGCCCGAGTCGGGCAGGTACATCTTGGCCAACAGGTTGGTAATGGTTGTTTTGCCGCTGCCCGTGGCTCCCACGAGGGCAACGCTCATCCCCGGCCGCACGTCAAAACGAATGTCCCGGAGGACTTTCCGCCCCGGTTCGTAGGCAAATTCCACCGCCTCGAACTCCACGCGCATGCCACCTGCCTCCCCGCGGGGCGGAACCGGAAGGGGCAGGGCGTCCGGGGCGTCCCTCCAGTCCGGGGGGGTGTCGAGAAGCTGAAAGACGCGCTCCGCGCCCACCATTGCCGAAAGGGCAGCCGTGTACTGGTTGCCAAGGCTCCGGACGGGCTCGAAAAGCAGCACGGAAAGAAACAGAAACTGGACGATGTCGCCAACGGTCGACTGCGCCCCCGGGGCCAAAACACGCCACCCGCCGATGAGCAGCAGCAGTGCGGTGAAAACGTGCGTGCTCGCCTCAAGCAGTGGGAGAAATTTTGCCGACGTACGCGCTGTAACCATGTTGTAGCGGCCCTGGTCACTGGCAAGCGCCTCGAATGCTTCCGCGTTGACCGACTCCCGGACAAACCCCTGCGTGACGCGGATGCCGCTGACGGACTCCGTCAACGTGGCGGTGATCCGGCTGAAACTCTCGGTTGCGTCGCGCTGCGCGTCGGCGAGTCGTTGGGCAAACAGCCTGTTGATGCCCCAGATGACCGGGGTGATGGCCAGCACGACGAGAAACAAAACCCAGTCATGGAAAATCATCAGCACTGACGCCACGAGCATCTGGCCTGCCTGCACCAGCGTGATGAAGACCACGTCTTGGACGCCCGTGCGGATGGTGTCGATGTCGGAGGTCACCCGACCGATGACCCTGCCGACCTTGGTGGTGTCAAAGTAGCGCATCGGCATCCGGAGCACGTGTTTAAAGACAGCCGCGCGCAGGTCGTGAATGACCGCCTCCCCAAGCTCGAGAGCGAACCGGTAGCGGTAGTGGAACATCCAGTTTGTGAACGCTACCAGCGCCGCGAAACCGACCGCGCCCAGCATGATTCCGCGGGCATCCCGGTGCTGGATCGGGCCGTTGATGACCTCTCCCATTGCCCAGATGCCCAGGGGCAGAAGCAGCGCGCGCAGCAGCACGTGGAAGATCAGCAACCGGAGGATCCGCTTGTGCGGGGCAGCATAGGAAAAAACGCGGCGTAAAAGCGGCACCAGACCGAGCTCGGGCCGGGTTCTGAGTGATTCGGCATCCCGTTCAACACGGGTTAATTGGACGACGGGACGCTTCACGGCAGGCGTGCCTCCCGCGGTTCAATGCCCTGCATTTGGGCGGATGTTTGGTAGTACCCCGGGGCAGAGAGCAGCTCCGCGTGGCTCCCCTGCTGGACTACGCGCCCCCGTTCGAGCACGTAAATGCGTGACGCCCTCTGGAGCATCGCAGGCCTGTGCGCCACGATGATCGTGGTCCGCCCTTCCATCGCCGCCTGCATGGCCTCGGCGATTTCATGCTCGGTTTCCGGGTCCACGGCCGCGGTCGGATCATCCAGCAGCAGGATGGCGGGCTCGAGGAGCAGCGCGCGGGCAATCGCAAGCCTCTGTTTCTGCCCGCCCGAAAGCCCCACGCCAGCCTCACCCAGAACGGTGTCGTAGCCGTGGGGAAGCCCCTGAATGAAGGCGTGGGCCGAGGCAATTCCCGCGGCTTTCTCAATCTGCTCCCGGGTCGCCTCCGGGTGGCCAAAGGCGATGTTGTCCGCAACCGTGGCGCTAAAGAGAAAGTTGTCCTGAAACACGATGCCAATGCTGTGCCGCAACTCGACCAGGTCGAGTTCACGCACGTCGACTCCATCGAGCGTGACGCAACCCCGCGTCGCGTCATAGAAACGGGGGATCAGACTCAGCAGCGCGCTCTTGCCGCTGCCAGTCGGACCCACGATCGCAATGCACTCACCCGGAGTCGCGTGCAGGGTCACGCCATCCAGCACCGCGTGGCCGGAGTGTTCGAATGTAACGTCCTCAAACCGGATGCCGCCGCGCACCGTGCCGATACGTCTTGGCGATGCGGGACTCTGGATCGGCAATGGTGCATCCAGCACTTCAAACACGCGCTGCGACGCCCGCAGGCATTGCTGCATCGAGTTGGCAATGTTGCCTATCCCCGCAACCTGGCCGGCGAACTGTTGGAGAATCGCCGCAAAGCCCACCAAGCCGGTCCCGATCCCGATGTCCCCGCGCACCGCCAGCCAACCACCGTAACCGAGCAGGACGATGATGTTGGCCTGGCTCAAAAAAATAATGAACGGTACAAAGGTGGTGACGCGCTTGAAGATCTGAAGTTGGACGTCGCGCAACGTGTCGTTTGCCCCGGCGAACCGGGCGATCTCGGCCTCCTCGCGGGCAAAGGATTTGATGACGCGGATTCCCCGGATGCTTTCGGCGAGGCGCTGCACGAGTGAGTCGAACAGGTCGCTGGCCTTTTTGTACTCGGGGCGAACCGCGCGCGAAAACGCGGCGGAGGTGGCCCACACCAGCGGCGTGGTGCCAAGGCAGGCCAGCGTCAGTCCCGGATGGATGGCCAGCATGTAGCCCAGAAAAGCCGCAAGGGACACCGCAAGCGTGACGATCTGAAACAGAACGCCGTCGACAAAAAGCCGCAGGTTTTGGACGTCCCCACTGACGCGGTTGATGAGGGAACTGCTCGAGTTGGTGTCGAAAAACCGGAACTCCAGACGCTGGAGCTTGTCGTAGCAGCGGGCACGGAGGTCGACAACGAGGCGCCCCTGAAGCAGTTCGCCAAACCAAACCCCGTTGAGATAGCCCAATAGGAGGCGTACCAGGGCGAAGCAAAAGATGGTTGCTGCGAGTGCCTCAATGGTTTGCAGCGCCGTCCAGTGGTCCGGCGGAGTCGCGAAGGGTGGCCACTGTGGGGGCCTCGCCGTGGGATCCACCGCGTGGCGCAGCGTGTCGATGCTCAGCCCGGTCAGACCCACCGTCGCGATCCCCGTCGCCAGCAATCCAAACTGGGTGGCCAGCACCCTGAGGCAGCCCCAGCGATAACGCCACGTCAGGCCCAGCAGCCGGAAAATCAACTGCGTGTTGCTTAGTTCGGGGGTGGGGGACGACTCGGATCTCAAGGGTCAAAAGGGGGGGGAGAATAGCATGCTTTCTTTAAACCGTCGCCCGGCGTCTCTCGTTTTCTCGGTCGCCGCCCTGCCCGGGTGCCGAGGCCGCCGCCCCTCGGAGGCCTCATTCCGAACGCCGTCTTACCTGGCGCAAAGCAAAGCGCACCAAGGCCAGGAGGCTGCGGGGGCCGCAGGGCGTTTTTCGGACAAAAACAGCCCGAACGGTTTGCTTTCCTCCGTCCCTCGGCCTGAAAACTTTCCCGGATCAACGGAAACGAATTGGAGGGGGAGTGGGGCCCACCGGCTTCATCTGCTCCGCTAGAGCCGCTTCGGGTGAATCGACGTCCTTTTTGGAGTGAACCTTCGGAATGGTCGGCCGAAATCCAAAAGGCTTTTGCTCGGGCGTCGGTGGGCCCACTGGATCGTCTGCCGCGGGCAGGTGGGGGGAGATGAGCGGCGGTGGCGCCAAGGGCAACGTCTCCACTGCAGGCGCCAGCAACCCGTCGGGACCCCCATCCTCCGCTGCGCCTGAGTTTTGCGGCGGCGGAGTCCCTGCCATCGAGTTGCTCACGCGTACAAAGCCCGGGGCGCTGGGGGAATGTGGTGGGTGGGGGGCGGCTGGGTAGGGATCATCCGGGATTTTGAAGGGTTCGCCCAATTCATCGGCGGCGCCTTCCCTCGGAGGCGGAGCGACCATCCATGGAATCAGTGTCACGGGAATAAAGAGGAGGCCGTTGAGGGCGATGAACGATTTCATCTCGTCCCACGGCGGAGCGAGCCCGCCTCCCTCGCCTCCGGCCAACGCGAAGCATGCGGCGCAACGGGAAAAGGTTTCCAACAGGCTTGGTGCAGCGCCTCCCTGATGCAACACAACGGCCCAAGCCCCAACCTCGATCATCGCCAGAAACAACAGCTTCCAGAGTTGCAGCAGCCTCCCCGCTGAACCACTCCCCGATCCCGAGGGCGCGAAGAGCGCGCACAAGGAGAGGTTGGACGTCAGAAGCAGAAGACCAAGGACAAACAAGTTTAGGGTGCTCATGGAAGAAGGACTCTTCGGGAACCTATCTATCCGCTTGATTCCGCAAGGACGCAAGAAATGGCGGCGGGCCCGGGCCACCGGGGAAGCCGTTGGGGTCAACGCACAAAAAACCGTTGGGAAGAGCTCTGAGCGCCGTGTGTCCGGGCTCTTGAACAAAGCCAAAAATCCAGCGGTCCCAGAGACTGGCGAGGAGGGCTCGCCGCACCGTGGCGAGCCGTCGGCTGAATGTTTCTTGAAGCGGTTTCTGGAGGGGCGGGATCCGTTTCAGGCAAAGATTTCGCGCACCACGCGGGACGGTTCGACGCCGGTGAGCCGCTGATCGAGGCCTTGGAAGCGGTAGGTGAGCCTCTCATGGTCGATTCCAAGCAGCGTCAAGAGCGTGGCGTGGAAGTCGCGCACGTGCACCTTGTTCACGGCGGCCTTGTAACCTACCTCGTCGGACTCCCCGTAGTGGAAGCCGCCTTTGACACTGCCTCCGGCCAGCCACACGGTGAAGGCGTGCGGGTTGTGGTCGCGTCCGGGTTTGCCGCCCTTTTGGGAGGTGGGGGTGCGCCCGAATTCCCCGGCCCAAATCACCAGGGTGTCCTTGAGCAGCCCGCGCTGTTCCAAATCGGCGAGTAACCCGGCCACGGGTTGGTCGGCCTCCATCGCGAATCCGCGGTGGTTGCCCACCAGGTCGCCGTGACAGTCCCAGCTGCGCTGGTTTTCCATCCCGCCCGAGTAGATCTGTACGAAGCGGACCCCCCGTTCCACCATCCTCCGAGCGGTAAGACACTGAACAGCAAAGTGTTTACAGTGGGCCTGATCCACCCCGTAGAGGTTCCGGATGTGCTCCGGTTCGGCCGAAATGTCGAAGGCTTCGGGAGCGGCGGTCTGCATCCGGTAGGCCAGTTCGAAGCTCTCGATCCGGGCGGAAAGTTCGCTTTCAATGGGCGTGCCGGCCATGTGGTGGCGGTTGAGGCCGGCGAGCAGGTCGAGTTGGGCGCGCTGGGTTTCTCCCGCGTTGGAGTTCGCGGGTTTGAGGTTTTCGATGGGCTCGCCGTCGGGTTTGAGCCAGGTGCCTTGGTAGACGCTGGGGAGATAACCGGCGCCCCAATTGAGCGCGCTTCCCTTGGGCAGGCCCCGGTTGAGCGGGTCGCTCATGACCACAAAACTTGGAAGGCTTTCCGCCTCGGAACCCAGTCCGTAGGTCACCCACGATCCCACGCAGGGTGACCCCATTCGCGTGCTCCCCGTGTTCATCATGAACAACGCCGGGCTGTGGTTGTTCGACCCCGTCCAGCAGGAGTGGATGAAGGACATCTTGTCCACGTGTCGGGACAGGTGAGGAAACAGGTCGCTCACCCACGTGCCGCTCTGGCCGTGCTGCGCCCATTCAAAGGGCGACTTCATCAATGGCCCCGCCGAGCCCGGAAAAAACCCGGTCTTCGGGTCAAACCCCGCAAGTTCCATCCCATCGCGCTTTTGCAGTTCCGGCTTGTAGTCCCACGTGTCCACCTGGCTCGGACCGCCGTTGGCGAAAATCCATATCACTGCTTTGGCCCGCGCCGGAAGGGGAGGCGATTTTGGAGCAAGCGGATTGCGCGACATCGAGGCCGCTGAGGCGGAGGGCGCAAAACCCGTACGTTCCAGCAACGCCGCGCAGGCAAGCCAGCCAAGGCCGCCACCGGCCCGTTGCAGGGCTTCGCGGCGGGAGAAGAAGGGATCGGAATTCATGGCGGGAGGTTTCAGGGAAGGTAGACAAATTCGTTGGTTTGAAGGAGCACCTGGCAAAACTGCGCAAAACCTACGGGCGCGGCGCCGGCAGCGGTTTTGGCGTTGTCGCCCGTCCGGGCGGCTTGCTCGTGGAGGAAGCCGGCTGCGAGCCGAGCCTCCTCCGGGGCCGGTTCACGGCCAAGCGCCGTCGTGTAGGCTTCCCGGAGGAGGCTTTCCAGTGGCGCTCCCACCCCGACCCCGCGAGCAACCCTCGCTGCGAGCGCCTCCGCTGCGCTTCGGGCAAGCACGCTGTTCATGAGGAGCAGCGCCTGCGGAGCAACGGTGGTTGTCGGGCGGATGCCCTGGCTCGCCAGCGGCTCGGGTTGGTCAAAGCTTACCATCGAGCCGACCAACTTGCTGCGTTTGACCCGCAGGTAAATCGAGCGGCGGGGGCTCCGGTCGTCCGCGACAGCGGGGCCGTACAGTTGGGGGTCGAGCAGGCCGCCGACGGCGAGCAGGCTGTCGCGGATGGCCTCCCCCTCGAGGCGCACCGGGATGCGGCGTACAAACAGAGCGTTGGCGGGATCCGCTTTTTCCTTGGCCGCATCCTTGAGTGCGGCCTGCTGGTAGGCGTGGCTCGTCATGAGGAGACGGTGCATCGCCTTGATGCCGCCCTTTTGGGCGAGTAGCTCGCCTGCGAGCCAGTCAAGCAGCTCGGGCTGTGAGGGCAGCTGGCCGGTTTTGCCGAAGTCGTTTGGCGTGGGCACAATGCCTTGCCCGAAGTGGTGCAGCCAGAGGCGGTTGACGAAAACACGCGCAGTCAGGGCGCCAGCCCCTCCGGCCTCGTCGAGGATCCAGTTCGCAAGGGCGCGGCGCTTGCCGAAGTAGGTTGCACCGGCCGGCGGCGTCCATTCCCAACGCTGTTCCGGAGCCCGTGCAAGCGCTTGGAGGAAACCCGGCGTGGCGGGCTCCTCCTTGAGGGCGACATTGCCGCGCTTGAGCACGAAGGTCTCCTTGTAGGTCTCCACGCTGCCTCCCGCGGTGTGGTACTTCACCGGGGGAAAGCTCTCCGAGGCAACAAGTACCTTGCTCAACCCGGTGGGCTCCGCCTTTTGGCTCGCCACGCGCCGTGCCTCCAGCGCGCGCCACGGCGCTTGCTGCTCCAACCACCAGCGTTCGAGCTTTGTTCGGTCCGTTTCGTTCTCGGGGACGCGTCGCGCACGCAGGACTTCCAATACGCCGTCCGCGAAAGTCTGGGTCGCCAGTCCGGGCTCGGTGCCGCTGCCCCACGAGAGCCGGGGGCGTCCGATGGAGTGTTTCGCGTTTCCCTGAAAGTCGAGCGTGACGTGGAGGCGGCTGCCAGCGGGGGGGGTGAGGGGTTGCGCGAAGGTAAACACCGCGGTGTGCGGCTGCTTCTCCTTGCCGCCGACGGCCCAGCCCTCGCCCTTTCTTCCCGTTAACGCCGCGGCCACGCCGAGCGCCTGCGCGTTTTGCTCGAAATCCGCGAGCGCCTTGGAAAGAACCACTTCGCGTCGCCCGCTGCCCGCCTCCTCGATTTCGACCCGTACCCGGCTCAGTTGGAAATTGCCGTTGCCCGCGCGGCCCGGCCCGGTCTGCGGCAGCGCTTGGTCCACCAGCGCTTCCAGCCGCAGGGCTGTGACCGTCAGCCGCGGCGCCTCCGAGGTGAACGCGTACTGTTCGTGCTCAGGCACAGCCCCCTTCGCGGCCAGAAGCGAGCCGTCGGGTTGCAGTTCGAGCTTTGTGCCTGCGCTGGTTTTGGTCTCCTTCGGAACCCAGATGGTCCAGCCCACGGGCTCGGCGAAATTTGGAAGCTCGCGGGTGAGAAACTCCTCGAACTTGGGCCGGTTGGCCTGCTCCCACTGGCGCTGTTCGGTCACCAGTTTTTCGTGGCCGGTTTTCCACGCGACTTTGAGTTCGCGCGTCTTTCCGGGATCGACGTCCAGTTCGATCTCGCTGCGCACGGTGCCGGTGAAGTTCGAAAGCATCCGGTAATAATCCCGCGTCGGGATGGGATCGTACTTGTGATCGTGACAACGTGCGCAGCCGACGGTGAGTCCAAGGAAGGCGGCGCCGGTCGTCGAGAGCATGTCGTCCATGTCCTCGTAGCGGACCCGTTCCAGCTCGTTGACGGTGATCTGGGTGGGGAACACGCCCAGACTCAAAAAGGCCGTAGCGGCGAGCGCCCTGGGATTGCCCGGGGCAAACTCGTCCCCCGCGATCTGCCACTGCACGAATTGTGAAAACGGCAGGTCGCTGTTGAGGGCGTGGATGAGAAAATCTCTGTAGTGATAACTGCCTGTGCGGTCGTAATCCTGCTCGAACCCGGAGCTTTCGCCGTAGCGTGCGACGTCCATCCAGTGTCTCGCCCAGCGCTCGCCGTAGGCGG
>JBILKV010000324.1:0-3369 GCA_044376515.1 Chthoniobacteraceae bacterium
GCAGACACTCTGGTGGTTTGGTGCACGGAATTCGGCCGGATGCCGACCTTTCAAAAAGGGGCAAGCGGCCGCGACCACAATCCGAGCGGCTTCACCGCCTGGCTCGCCGGTGCCGGGGTGAAAAAGGCCTTCAGCTACGGGGCGACCGATGAGTTCGGCTACAAGGCCGTGGAAAATGTGGCCACGGTGTACGACTTCCACGCGACGATTCTGGAGGCGCTCGGGCTCAACCATGAACGGCTGTCGTTCTACCACAATGGCATCGAGCGGCGCCTGACCGATGTCCACGGCAAGGTTATCCGCGAAATGCTTGCCTAGAGCGGTTGCCAAGATTTCGGACCGCCCCTTTCTCAGGGCGCTTTCTTCACCGGAAGCGCCTCCAGCGGCTTGATTTCCGGCACGATCACGAGGTAGGCGAACGCACCTAAGATCGAGAAGCATCCCGCCACCAAGAGTGGGACTACAAAGCCGCCCGTCCTGGCCAACATGACCCCGACTAGGGTTGAAATGCAGATGCCGGCCAGGTTGCTGGCAAAGTTCTGGATGCCGCCGATGGAGCCCACGTGGTCTTTGGTGGGCGCAACATCGGCGGGCAGCGACCAGATGATTGCCGCGGCAAAGGCAAGGCTCGCGTACGAAAGCGACATGAGCGCAATGGCGGCCGCCGTGCTCTCCACCAGCACCGAAAGTCCGATACTCGAGGAAAGCAGCATCCCTCCCACCAGCGGAATCTTCCGCGCCAGAGTCAACCGGACGCCGCTGCGCACCAAACGGTCTGAAACCCAGCCTCCCAGATAGCCTCCAAACACCGCCACAAGGGCCGGAATCATTCCCACCAGGCCCATTTTTTTGAGGTCAAACCCGCGGGCCTGAATGAGGTAGGTGGGAAACCAGGTGCTGAAAAAATAGATGACGAAGTTCAGGCAGAAAAAGCCCAGCATCATGCCCCAGATCGTCCGGTAGCGGAACAGGTCTCGCCAGCGCACCTTTGGGCCTTCGGTGCCCTGCGGGAGAGGGGGGGTGTCGGAGACGATGTAGGCGCGTTCTTCCCCGGTGAGCCAGGGGTGGTTTGAGGGCGTCCGGTAAATCCAGATCCAGAGCGCCAGCCAGACAAAGCCGATGGCGCCCGTGATCACAAACGACATGCGCCAGCCGAACTGGGCTACGATCGCGGAAACAATCGGAAGCGACAGAGCGGTGCCTACGCGGTTGCCGCTGTCAAAAACGGCGGTGGCGAGGGCGCGTTCCCTTCGTGGAAACCATTCCGAAACAATCTTCGCGTTGGTGGGATAGGCGGGGGCCTCGCCTACCCCCAATAACAGCCGCGAACCGAACAGCGCGGAGAAGCCGTTCGCCAGCGAGGCGGCAGCCGTGAACAAAGACCACCACACCACCGCGAAGCTGTAGGCGACGCGTGCGCCGACCTTGTCGACAAACCAGCCCGAGGGGAGTTGGAAGGCGGCGTAGGTCCAGAAAAACGCACCCAGCAGAGCCCCGGTGGCCTCGGGCGAGAGGTTCAGGTCCTTGGCGATGTAGGGCGCCGCCACCCCCAGGTTTGCGCGGTCGATGTAGTTGATGGCAGTGGCCGAAAAGGCCATGAAGACCATCAGCCAGCGCAGGTTTTCCCGCGGCTTGAGGGGGCCGGGCGGCGTTTCTTTTGGGTTCTCGGGGGTTGTGATCACGGTGGTGCGAGGCAACCAGACGCCCGGTCACTCTTCCAGCTTCGACTCCCTGCGGAAGAGGGAAATGTCACTTCAGACCGCTCACCAGCCAGCTGACGAAGTCCGCGACATCCTCCGGATGGCAGGTGTTGAGCAGCCCCGGGGGCATCAGCGAGATCGGGGACACTTCCAGTTTGGCAACGTCCTTGCGCGAAAAATCCCGGACGTCCGAGGGGACGAAGAGGTTTTCCTGAATCTGGATCAGGTCGGGGCCCTCGTTGACGAGACGCCCCAGATGAGCGGAGCCGTTTTTGAGCTGCACGTTGACCGTCCCGTACTGGTCGCTGATGACCTTGCTGGGTTCCGTCATGCTCTCGATGATCTCGCGCACCGAGAAGCGGCCGCCGAGCAGGGTCAGGTCTGGCCCCACCGCGCCGCCCTCACCCTTGAAGGCGTGGCAGGCAACGCAGCCGGTTTCGCGGAACAAGGTGGCGCCCTTCTCAGGCTGACGCGGCTGTTTCATCAGCGGCTCCACGCGGGCGACCAGTTCGTCGGTCGTCCAGTTCTTCACAAACAATCGGGACGCCACCGGAGGCGCGGGACGGGCCTCGGGTTTCGCGTCGAGGACGGGTTGGAGAGCGAGCTTTTCCGTCTCGCTCAAAGAGGCGATCGAGTCCTTCCGGATGTCCGCCATGAATTTTCCAAGGTTCCCTGCCTTGTTGAACTCCTCGCGCAGGAACCAGCGGAAAAACTGTTCGCGCGCATTCGCCGGCCAGCCCGTTTTGATCAGACGCAGGCAGGCGGCGAAACTCACCTGCTCCTCCTGGCTCGCCGACTTTTGAAACAGCGCGAAGATTTTTTCCGCAGCCAAAGGAGAATTCCAGCGGACCAGCAACTGGGAGGCTTCCTGATTGAAACGGACCTCCGTTGCGGGGACCGCCGCGTGGAGCTTGGCAAGCAGGGCGTCCCTCTGGCCGCCTTCGGGATCGCCCAGACGCAGTGAGACCAACTGCAACGCACGCACCACGTCCAAGCGGGTTCCTGTGTCGAGTTTCGAGAGTTCCAGGTTGAGTAGGCGCGCAAAGAGGGCGTCGCGGTGTTCGGTCTTCTCAAGACGCGCGATCGCCATTGCGGTTTGAATCACGGACTGCGGTTCGCCAAGGCTCAGGGCCTTCGCGGTCCACTGCGCCGGATCGCGGAACTCCAGCAGGGTCCGGGCGGCGAACCGGATGAAACGGTCCGGGCTGGTGAGGTTTTTGAGCGCGAGGTCGAGGGATTCCGCGTCCGAGGCATGGTAGGAGTCCTCCAGCCGGTGGCGCAGTGCCCGCAGTTTGGCCGCCTCGGGATTCCCTACGGGTGCCGCTTCGGTGACGCTTTCCTTTCCGGTATAAGAAACGCGGTAAAGGGCGCTGTTTCCTTTCCGCGAGCCGACTCCGAAATAAAGCGCGCCGTCCTTGGGGTTGACCACCACGTCGGTCAGCGGAAGGGGCTTTCCTTCGGCAAAGACCTCCAGATCGGCGGAGTACGAGGCACCCTGTTCGCGCAGGTGGACGGCGTAGAGTTTGCCGTAGGTCCAGTCCGCGATAAAGAGGGCGTTCTGGTATTTGGCCGGGAATTTTGCACCGTAACCAAAGGCTACGCCGGTGGGGCTGCCGCGCCCGACGTTGATGACCGGTGGGAGGGAATCGGCATAGTCCTCAGGCCATTT
>JBILKV010000147.1:0-10675 GCA_044376515.1 Chthoniobacteraceae bacterium
AAAATCCCCTCAAGCGAGATCGCATCTTCAAAAACGCGATTGTGCAGGAGTAGCCTGGCCAAATATTCCGAGGGTAAAGCTTCTCTGAGAATTATCTTTCCAATCCACCCCTGGGAAAGTTTATCCAAAGAGAAATCAACATCAGCAATAAAGCCGAAACGACCGGGCTTGGTAACCTTGATCCAACGACCGTCTGACTCGCGGAACGCCACGAAATGTTCGTTCGTGCGCTCCTTCAGGCTCGGGAGTAACTCGCGAGAAACTATCGAGTGGGTTTCGCTGGCCCACGACTTAAGGGCTTGAACTTGACTTGACCACAAGTCGAAGAGTTCGTCCGGAGCGATATCTCCATCTGGCGGTAGGCAGCTTCGGCAGACCGCTTCGGCTGATTCAAGCGAAGACTCCGGATGTTTCGGACGGGGATCGTCATGCAATGATCTAAAAGCTACCTCTGGTGGCTTGGCGTTTCAATGGATTTCGTTTTGATGAGGCAATCAGCAGCGGGCATTACGCTCCTCGCGTGTGAGGGGATTTCCAACTGCAAAACTCCAGTCCGGTGCGGCAAACCTCTGGGCCATTTCTCGTCTCGCCTTCTCCATGGCGCTTACACGCCGGGGCATCAATGTGGCAGCGACCTCGCCGCAGGACAGGATTTCGATCGTCTCCTGACTGGCAATCGCCCGATCCAGAATCGCCGGATCCTCATGAATTTGAGCAAGAGTGACGGTCATGGCAGTAGCCTGCTATCAGAGGGCGACTGCTGGCAACAAGCGCAGCCTCTGCACTCAACGGAGTTTCCCGAGTCTGCGATCACGACTCGTCACCGTTGGCCGCAATTTCGCGATCCATCTCCTCCCTGTGAGATCGAGCGTAGTGCCACGCGCTGGCCAAATCTTCGGCTGTTAGAGAGGGGTATGCGCTTAGAAGCTGCGCGTCCGAGCTTCCTGAGCGGCGGTAGCTTTCCAGAAGCCACACTGGAATCCGGGTCCGAATAACCCGAGCGGAACCCCCGCAGACTCCTTCTTGGATGTCTATGCCAGGGTGGGAGTCAGTGACCTCCAGAGCCACGACGGATAGCAGACGCGCCTTGTCTCCTTTCGGAAGGAGCAGCATCGCATCCCGGACACTCTCAAAGGTAACTGTCATGCCTCACCTTACCACAGGTAGGGACGATGGGGGAACATTCTTGAACCAAACGACCGGGCCCGTCATGCCAGTTGCTCCGTCGCCAGAAAATATTTCCACTTCCCCCTTGCGCGTCACACCTCCGCGCAGGCATAAATCCGCCTGTCAGACATTCCATGTCCCACCCATCCTGGGTGGGGCAGTGCGCCGGACAACACCGCGTCCCTCGGGACAGGTGCCCGGTTCCGTGAATCTCTGACACTCGGTCGCCGGCCCTTCCAACGGAAGACAAGCCACCAGCACTGGGTCGCTCCAAGCGCGCTTTCGCGTGCCTCAACCCAAACCGCTGCTCCCGCAGCCGTTCGCGCACCCATCCACCATGTCTTTCCAAGTCAGCACGGCTTCCGTGCAAGAATTCAAAACGATCGTCTCCCTGCTGCTCCAGCAACAGGGCAGCCGTCTCCGCTCCGCCGTCAATGTTCAGGCGTTTGTGGGCAAGGCCGTTTCGGTCGTCGAACAGTTCGGCCCCGTCACCGCTGTCCGCAACTCGGGCCGTCACTCCGACACCCCCCTCATCTCCACGCCCCAGGACCGGCGCTGGTGTTTCCCCAACGACTACGACTGGGCCGATCTCATCGACCGCCACGACAAGCTCCGGATGCTCATCGACCCGACCTCCGCTTATTGCGTCAACGGCTCCGGTTCCCTCGGCCGTGCGATGGACGACGAAATCATCGCGGGCTTCTTCAACTCCAACAAAACCGGCGAGAACGGCACCATCGACACCGGCCTGCTCGGGGCGTGGAATGGCGGTTCGCAGGTGGTTCCCGTCAACACCGGTTCTTCCGGCAACACGGGCCTCAACATCGCCAAGCTCCGGATGGCCAAAAGGCTCCTGCTCTCCGCCGAGGTGGATGTGGACAACGACCCGCTTTACATGGCGATCACGGCCAAACAGCACGACGACCTGCTCAACGAAGCGCAGGCCATCTCGCTGGATTACAACTCCACGCCGGTGCTGGTGAATGGACGCATCAACGCCTTCATGGGGTTCAACTTCATCAACAGCGAACGCATCCCCGGGGGCGGCTCATTCAACACGGCACTGAGCCCTGCGTTGACCGTTCCTGCGGGACAAAACTTTGTGCCGTTTTGGGCGAAGAGCGGAGTGTGCCTGGGCATTTGGAACGACCTCGATGTGGGCTGCGACATCCGCCCGGACAAACGCCGCGCCCAACAGGTCTTCCTCTCCGGCACCTACGGCGCCACCCGCCTCGAAGAAAAGCGCTGCGGCTACATCGTCTGCGCCTAGGGGGGCATAGCCCCCGTTTGATGGCCCTTCGGGCCAAGCGTCATTCGCGACTAACACAATCAACTATCCACCACACACACAAGACCCTGCGCTGAAGGCGCATCAAAAGGGTCAACGACCCCATGCCTACCTACCTCTCTAACGAACTCGCCGGGACGCTCGATGGCAAAACCCTCGCCGCGCCTACCGGAACCAAAACCCGCGGCAACGTCGTCAACGCCCGGCTCAAGCGCTACCGCGCCACCATCACGCTCGCCGGCCAGCTCAACGGCGATCAGATCCAGTTGTGCATTCTCCCGCCCGGAGCGACCTTCGCGTTCGGTCTCATCACGGCGTCTGTCAGCCTTGGCAGCGCCAGCTTCGCGGTGGGGCCCATAGGAGCCCTCACGAGGTACCGGGGTGCTTCCCCGATGACGCAGGTCGACTGGCCCAACCTGTTCGGAGCCGCTGCGGTCGCGGGCGCCGCGGACGCGCCTGCCGCTGAGGAACCAATCTTCGGAACCATCTCCGGTGCGAACCTGCCCGCAGCCGGCACGCTCGTCGTTGACTTGTTTGTGAGCCAGGCCACCTAACCCCGCCAAACGCCCATGCCCGCCTACATCGGAATCACCATCGGGGGTTCGCTCGAATCGCCCACTCCCAGCTTGGCCGTGGTTGTCAGCACGACCACCACCACCGGCAAGGACATCGAGCTGGTACTCAACACCTGGCCCGCCCAACCCGTCACGAAGACGCAGCTCCTCCAAGCGCTCAGACATTTCGAGGACTGTGTCATCCAATCCAACAACCTGCCCTGACGCCCATGCCTACGCGCCGCGCCGACGACAACCGCTACACCCTCGCCTCGAACGCAGCCGCCACAGGCCAGGCCGTTCCCATCAAAGGGGGCGAGTACTCCCTGTTCATGAACTGCACCACCAATCTGGGGAACATCGCCCTTCAAGCCCAAAGTCCTTCCGGGGCGTGGATCGACATCCAGGTGTTCGCGGGGAGCTTTGTGAGAACCACGCTCACCACGCTGTGCATGGTGGATCTGATGCTGCCAGCGTGCAGCGTCCGGATCGCGGCTGACGCAGCCGTCACCGGGCTGAGTGCCTTCCTCGTCGGCGCCGGCTAAAAGGGCACTGAACACGCCGGACCTCCTCCACCTGAACCGCCGTCCTTCAACAACTCCACATGGCAACCACTCTCCTCGCAGTCTGCAACCGCGCGCTCGGCAAGATAGGCGCGCCCCGGATCAACGCCCTCACGGACGACACGCCTACCGCGCTCGCATTGGCGGCGTGTCTGCCGGGTGTATCCGACTGGATGCTGCGCGCCTACCGCTGGCGATTTGCGCTCAAACGCGTAGTGCTTGCTGAAGCCGACGCCGTGCCCGCCTTCGGCTACGGTTGGAGCTTCACACTCCCAGGCGACTGCCTCGCCACCGCGCCGGAGGCGGACACGGCAGACTGGACCGTCGAAGGGCGCAGTCTACTGACCAACGAAACGCCCCCGCTGCGGTTGCGGTACATCGCACAGATGCCTGACGCTTCGCTGTGGGACCCCGTATTCGCCGAGGTGCTGGCGTGCCGCATCGCGCTGGAAGTGCAGCCTGAACTCGCCCCCCCGCGCTCCGAAGCATCGTTACAGGCCGCCTACAAACAAGCCGTCTCTCTCGCCATCCGCTCCGGCGCCATCGAGCTCCCAGTGCCGAGGGCGAGAACCGCCCAAGCGCTGCCCGCTTCCGACGACCCGTGGCTCACCGCCCGCTTGTAACGCCGCATGAACGACAAGGATCCCGCCGCCTACGATCTCCTGACCTACGCGTGGGTGTTTGTGCTCAGCCTGATGGGCGGCGTGGTCGCGTTCCTGCAAAAGCTGCGGGACGGGAACGCGCGGGTGTTCAACCTCATCGAGTTCATCGGCGAACTCTGCACCTCGGCCTTCACCGGCGTCGTCACCTTCTACCTCTGCGAAAGCGCGCAGTTCCCGCCCGTGCTGACCGCCGCACTGGTCGGCATCGCCGGACACATGGGCAACCGGGGCCTCTTCCTGATCGAGAAGTTCCTCTCCAACAAAATCAAATGAACACACTGAAAACCTACGCACGCCAGCCATCGACCTGGCTGGGCCTCGCAAAACTGGGCGCGGCCCTGGGGCTGTATTCCACCGGCGTCGGGGGTGCGATCGGCAGCGCAGTCATGGGAGTGTTCGGTCTCTTGGACGTGATCCGCAACGAACGCACCCTACGCCCCAAACTGTGACTCCCGACTTTCAACGCGCCCTTGCGTTCGTGCTGAAAGCCGAGGGCGGCTACACGAACCATCCCGCCGACCGGGGCGGCCCCACAAACAAGGGTATCCTCCAGCGCGAATACGACCAGTACCGCCGCCGCAAG
This sequence comes from Chthoniobacteraceae bacterium, assembly GCA_044376515.1. GTDB lineage: Bacteria > Verrucomicrobiota > Verrucomicrobiia > Chthoniobacterales > Chthoniobacteraceae > Chth-196. Next base: position 4,818 of record JBILKV010000147.1, read on the forward strand.
GGACTCCCTGCCGCCGATGTGCGCGACATCCTCCAGACCGAGGTGGAAGACATTTACCTGCACGACTACTGGCTCGCCGGCCGCTGCGACCGGATGCCGTGGCCTGTCAGCCTCGCGCACTTTGACGCCTGCGTGAACACGGGCGTCACCCAGGCCGCCAAGTTCCTGCAACGCACAGTCGGCACCCGGGACGACGGTCTGATCGGCCCGCTCACGCTGGGGGCGCTCACCGCTGCACTGGAGCGTGAGTCATCGGAGGCGCTGGCTGTTCGCCTCGCCCGCCAACGCATCGCGTTTTACCGGGAACTGGCGAAGCGCGACCCGGAACAGCGGGCGTTTCTTAAGGGCTGGCTCAACCGGGTGGCATCCCTTCGGGCCGAGATGTCGTGAGTTTCCGATAAAGGGCAGCCATCAACAGTCCGACCGGCCCGAAGTGAACAGCCCATTACGCAGGCGGCTGCGTGACCATCCACCTCGCGGGGGAGGAATCCGCTTCCCGATCACCGCGAGCGCCCGTCTGGAAAGAGGCACCGATGCGCAGATCTAGGAAATCGAGGTTTCCCCCCCCCATTTGGCCTGCACTGGATAAAAGCCCCTCCTTTTAAGTGACGCTTGGGGGGCGCGATTTAGAACGTCAATCCGTCCCCTTTTAATGAGCCGAGCTTACTTCAGCTCCGGAATACAAGGCTTTGCCGGCCGCCACTTGCTTGAATTGCTTCTTGCGCGTAACGATCCTGCCAAATCAAGATTTGTTCAGTTAGTCCTCGTTAGCTGAGATTCCTCGCAAAAACCTAAAGTTAATTTTATCATCATTCGGATTAAGTCGAATGAAACTTCTCAAGAACCAGGCTGCGGAGCGTGTGATAGACGAACTGCAAACCAGTCTTGTTTCTGGGTGCAGTCTGGATGCTGCCTCTCCTGATCTCTCCTTGTTTGCTTTCAGTGAGTTGCGTGCCACTTTGCAGGGCCTTTCTTCGTGCAGGATGATTCTACCGAATCAGCAAACAAGCCCTTGCTCCTTGCTGGGAACCGATTCCGACCGAGGTTATCGAAACCAGCTCATCGTTCAGAAACTCGCCCGAGACCTTGCTGACTGGCTGCGAAGATCTGTGGAGATCAAGGCTGCCCCTGCAAAGCTCCCTCAAGCCACCTTGGTCGCTAAAGGCCCGGACGGCACTCCTACGCAGGTGATCAGCGGTAATTGCCCTCTCACCACCGATGGCCTCGGGATTACTCCCGGAAACCAGTTTAGTCTGGTTCAGGCCACCGAGACTCCTGAGGAATCCCTCCTTCTTGCATCGTGGTTTACCCAGTTGTGGACCGCTTTGTCCTCAGGCGCAGAGGCAAAGGAGGCTCTTCTTTCCCATTTAGCCGAGCTTTACTCACGAAGAGAACCTTCGCTGATCTACGCGCTGACTCTTTTCACCCTCTTCAAGGACCGGGGGGAAGCACTGGATGAGGAAAAATTGTCAAATCAGCCACGGGCATACGAGAAACGGTCGTGTGGAAGAAGCTCTTCAAGTTCCAGCGGGATGGCGTCGTGGGTGCGATCGACAAACTTGAACGTTTTGGTGGTTGCATCATTGCAGACAGTGTTGGACTCGGCAAAACCTTCGAGGCTCTTGCCATCATCAAATACTACGAACTTCGCAATGACCGCGTTCTGGTTCTCGTACCGAAGCGTTTACGGGATAATTGGACGCTCTACAAAGCAAACGACAGGCGCAACATCCTAGCCTCGGATCGCCTCAACTACGATGTGCTCAATCACACGGATCTCTCCCGCGATGGCGGCAAATCCGGTGACATTGAGCTCTCTCATATTAACTGGGGGAACTACGACCTCGTGGTCATTGATGAGTCGCACAATTTCCGTAACAAAACTCCACTCAAGGGACGCGAAACGCGTTACGATCGGCTGATGCGGCGGATCATCAAGGAGGGCGTCAAAACCCGCGTCCTTATGTTGTCGGCCACGCCCGTTAATAATCGTCTGGCAGACCTGAAAAACCAGATTGCCTTCGTCACGGAGGGCGATGACACCGCCTTGGACGCTCACGGTATCCCAAGCATCGAGGGCACTGTTCGCAAAGCGCAGCTCCAATTCAATCGGTGGCTGAATCTGGGAGAGGCTGACCGCTCACCAGCCCGGCTCATCGACATGCTCGGCTTCGATTACTTCAAGCTGCTGGACATGCTCACCATCGCGAGGTCGCGTCGGCACATCGAGAAATACTACGGCACATCGGAAACGGGCAAATTCCCCGAACGTCTGAAACCAATCAACTACAAGCCCGACGTTGACCGAGCCGGAGAGTTCCGCCCAATCCGTGAGATCAATAATGAAATTCGACGCCTGACCCTTGCGGCTTACGCGCCACTTCGGTACGTCCTTCCGCACAAACAGGCAGCGTATGACGCCAAGTACAGCACGCAGATCCGGGGAGGAGAGAGTTTCTTCAGGCAGGTGGATCGAGAGGAAAGCCTGATCCACCTGATCAGGGTAAACACTCTCAAGCGCATGGAGAGCGCCGTGCCATCGTTCGCGCTTACGGTGAAACGTCAACTGGCAGATGTGGAGGCCACGCTTGCCAAAATCGAGGCCCACGAAGAAGCCGTTGAAGAAGTGGGAATAGAAGACGTCGACATTGATGACGTCGCCTATGAAAGCCTGCTCGTCGGGCGCAAGGTGAAGGTGCTCGTTCAGGACGTGGATCTTCTGAGGTGGAAACAGGATCTGATCGAAGACCGCAATCGTCTCGCCACACTGTATTCAGCCGCGCAGCAAGTGGGATCTCGGAGGGATGCCAAACTCGGGACCCTTCGCGAGGTCATTGAGCAGAAGGTCAGGCATCCACTCAATCCGGCAAACAAGAAGGTCATCATCTTCACCGCGTTCGCTGACACCGCGCGCTATCTTTTTGAGGAGCTAGCCCCCTGGGCACAAGCGGAGCTTGGACTACACACTGCTCTCGTCACTGGAAGTGGGTACAACCAAACCACCCTGCCGCACCTTCGGCGGGATCTTTCTAGCATCTTAACCGCGTTCTCACCCAAATCCAAGGAACGCCCCGCAGACCTTGCCTCTGAGGGAGACATCGACCTCCTCATCGCCACAGACTGTATCAGCGAGGGGCAAAACCTTCAGGATTGCGACTTCCTAATCAATTACGACATCCATTGGAACCCAGTCCGCATCATCCAGCGCTTTGGCCGAATCGACCGCATTGGCTCACCCAATACTCGCATCCAACTCGTCAATTTTTGGCCGAATATTGAACTGGAGGAATACATCAACCTCGAACAGCGGGTTTCCGGTCGCATGGTGCTCCTTGATATTTCTGCCACTGGGGAAGAAAACATCATCGAGCAGCAGTCCGGTGACCAGATGAATGACTTGGAGTACCGCCGGACCCAGCTTCTCAAACTTCAAGACGCCGTTATTGACCTAGAGGACCTTTCCAGCGGCGTTTCGATCGCGGACCTCACCCTGACTGATTTCCGCATCGACCTTGCCCAATTTCTGAAGGCGCATCCCGGCAAATTAGAGGCCCTCCCTCTGGGGGTCTTTTCCGTGACTTGCGCAGCGGATGTCGGCACTCCGCCTGGAATCGTTTTTTGTCTTCGAGCCGAAGGGGAATCGGCACTCAAGTCTTTTGAGCCCGGCTATCCTTTGGCGCCGTATTATCTCGTTCATATTGGAGATGACGGGTCGGTTCTTCTTCCCTTCACGCAGGCCAAAACCGTGTTGGATCGACTGAAACGCACTTGTGTCGGCCGGGATTTTCCAGACGCAGGCGCCAGCGCCCGTTTTGAGAAAACATCGAGCCAAGGAGCAGATATGAGCCATGCGCGTCAGTTGCTGGCGGCTGCGGTTGCCTCAGTCAGCGGCAAAAAGGAGGAGCGGGCAGTGGCGAGCCTGTTCAGCCCGGGTGGGACCCATGGGTTGAAGGGGGAGTTTTCCGGAATCAATGATTTTGAAGTGGTTGCCTTCTTGGTGCTTCTCCCCGGCGCGGAATAATGAACGCTTCGGTTGTCATCGACGCTCTTGGTTTACCTGCAAATGCCAGGTTGGACCAGCGTGTGCCCAAAACCCTTTTGGTGGAAAATGGAGCTCCCACAGCTGCGGACAAGCGACAGATCCAGAACGGCATCGAAGAGCTCCTTTGGATCGCCGCGCTCAAGCCTTCCACAATCGGAGTCCCCGCTTACGGTGATTCTATCAGGGAGTATCTGGAGATTGCGGTCCTCTCTCTGAAATTACGGCCTGCCACAAAGGGGGCGCGTCTCAGAGAGCTGATTCACCGAGCCATTCCTTATCCTGTGCTTCTGATTCAGTCCGAGGGCTCTCACGTCTCACTATCACTGGCGCACTTGCGGTGGTCGCAGGGGCAGGCTCGACAGACCGTATTGGGCGGTCCGCTGATAATAGCTTCGCTGGAGGCGGAGAGTTCTGCGACATCTGGTTTTCTTACCTCGCTTCATGTCACCCGGCAGCCGCACGACAACCTTCAGGCTTTCTATCAAGGATGGATCGAGCAGTTTGAAGCCTACGCAGCCGCACGAGTGACTGGCTCGTTCGCGCCTTCACCGGACGCCGTGTCTGCCGAGCAACGCCGCGTTGCCCTGGCTGAACATGAACGTCTGACCCGTGAAATTGCAGCGCTTCGAGCTCGTGCCGCCAAGGAGTCCCAGATCAATCGTCTGGTGGAGATCAATCATGCGATCCGTGAACGTGAATCTCAACTGGCCGCCATTCAACAGGACCTTTAGTTTTAGATTCGCGAATGATCGAAGGCTCACAACTCGACAAGAAATCCATCCGTATTTTTGCGACTGACCCTAAAAAGTGGGTTTGGTCCGATATTGCGAAGGATTGCGTAGCCTTTGCAAATGCGAGAGAGGGTGGTGTTTTAATATTTGGCATTGAGGATTCTGACTCCGAGCCTCCTGCCGGGCAGCAGATACCTACAGATTTGCCTGATCGCTTCATGAAGCGCATCACTCAACTCACGACTAATACACACACGCGAGCGGAAGTTTACACGCACCTTAATGGAGGCCAGTGCCTCCGGGTTCAGGTCGTCCCCAGTGCTAAGTCCATCGCTGCGACAACCGATGGCCGGTATTTTCTACGTATTGCCGATGAGTCACGCCCACTTCTTCCCGAGGATATGGTACGTCTCGTTTCCGAGAAAGACTCGTATCGCTGGGAAACGCAGGTAGCCCGGCGCGTCCCTTCCGACCGGAATGATCCTGCAAAACTCGCCACTTTTCTTCACAACATTCGTGCCTCGGATCGCGTTAAACCGACTGTGAAGGAGCGCTCTGATGCCGAACTTTTAGAGCACTATTTTTTTGTTCAGGACGGCTTCCTCACAAATCTTGGAGTGCTCTGGATCGGTACTCGATCTGATCGTGCACAGCTCCTCCATGCCCCAGTCATTCAGTTTCTTAAGTTCGATGCCCAAGAGGAACGGGTAGCCAAGCGCACATGGGACGATTACGATATGAATCCTGCCGAACTTATCGAAGCCGTGTGGACGGAGATACCCGATTGGAGTGAGACTACAGAACTACCCGACGGTATGTTTCGGAAAACCGTTCCTCACTACGATGAAGTTGTTGTTCGTGAACTTTTGGCCAATGCCCTCGTTCACCGTCCCTACACCACGCGTGGCGATATTTTTATCAATCTATACCCCGACTACCTTGAAATTTGTAATCCCGGTCTGCAGAGGTGGCGCGGGCAAACGGAGCCAGTGGGATCGTAAGGAAAAGGAGTATGCTCTGGGCGGGAAACCCCAAACAGAGACATGAAAAACAAAAGACGAATCCACAGTGCGGAATTTAAGGCA
>JBILKV010000039.1:0-29665 GCA_044376515.1 Chthoniobacteraceae bacterium
TGCCCCGGGCTTCGGCAACGGAACGGGCGCAGGAGTCAGTGCCGGCGGCGCGGGCTTCGGTGCAGGGGTCGGCGCGGGTTTGGGTTCCTCGGGCTTCGGCAACGGAACGGGCGCGGGAGTCGGTGCCGGCGGCGCGGGCTTCGGTGCAGGGGTCGGCGCGGGTTTGGGTTCCCCGGGCTTCGGCAACGGAACGGGCGCGGGAGTCGGTGCCGGCGGCGCGGGCTTCGGTGCAGGGGTCGGCGCGGGTTTGGGTTCCTCGGGCTTCGGCACGGCAACCGGCGCGGGAGCCGGTGTGGGCATCGCGGGCTTCGGCGCAGGAGCCGGCGCAGGAGCCGGCGCAGGAGCCGGCGCGGGAACCGGCGCGGGAACCGGCGCGGGAACCGGCGCGGGAACCGGCGCGGGAACCGGCGCGGGAACCGGTGCGGGAACCGGTGCGGGAACCGGTGCAGGAGTCGGTGCAGGAGTCGGTGCAGGAGTCGGTGCAGGAGTCGGTGCAGGCGGCGCGGGCTTGGGTGCAGGGGCCGGCGCGGGTTTGGGTTCCTCGGGCTTCGGCACGGCAACCGGCGCGGGAGCCGGTGTGGGCATCGCGGGCTTCGGCGCAGGAGCCGGCGCAGGAGCCGGCGCAGGAGCCGGCGCAGGCGGCGCGGGCTTGGGTGCAGGGGCCGGCGCGGGTTTGGGTTCCTCGGGCTTCGGTGGAACCGGCTTTGTGGGATCCTTTGGATCAGGCACCAGACCCGGGATGGAAGGTGCAGGCTCCCCGGTTCCGTTGGCAGATTTGGATCCCTTAGGCGCCGGCTTCTCCTGCTTTTCAGATGCAGGCGTGGGAGTCGTGGGAGTCGTGGGTGGTGGCGGGGTTGGCGGAACGGCCGGAGCCGGCACTGTTCCGGAACCCTGGGCGCTTGCACCAGCCGGTACGGCGAAAAGGTAAGCAATCGAAATCCCGAAAACCCGGAGGACGTGGGCTGCCTTGTGCAGATGGCGAATCAGGTTTGGGGTATTCATAGTTCAGGGGGCTTCTTTGTTTTACCCACAAACCGTCAGCCAAATGAAGCCTAACCGCGCGGACATCTAATGAACGAAATACAGTGCGACAACAGACAAACTCGCACCGACGAGCGCCGATGCCACGCCGGCGACCCAGAACACCTTTTTGCGGGTCAGGACGCTGATGGTGCAGAGCACGAGTCCGAATTCGAGTGCGAGATGACTCCAGTCCAGTTTGTCCGCCTGATGGTGCGAATGTTCCTCCTCGGCCTTGACCCCGGCAGTTTCCGAGACCTTCTGTTCGGCCAGTTCTTTGAAACGGTTTCCCGAAACAATCAACGCACCGAGGGAGTCGTCCTCTTTGCCGTCGGCCGCTTTGACCGGAAACCCGTTTTCGTCCTTATGAATGTCCGCCGGTTTTGTCCGGTTCGCGGCGCTGTAGGCCTCCCAGGACTTCACCTGCTCCTCGCGGAACGCCTCGCTGCCTTCCCTTGGGGCAAAGAGCTTCGTAAACGCCACGGAGCGCTCCTGTTCCTCGACTCGCGCCCGCTTCGACTGGTACCGCGCGAATGTGTTGCTCGCCTCCACCTTGAGTCCAGCCGCCTCCGTCAACAGCCGGTTTGACTCGCCCTGCAGTTGGAGCACCGCGTTGTGCTTGCGATGCCCGGCCACACTCACCGCCGCCAGTGTTGCGGCGATGATCGCCATGGTCATCGCTACGCGCATCATCATTGGATCCGAATGGCCGCCGCCGTGGCCAACATGCTCCGCCTGCTCGAGGGTCTCGTGTATTTCGCTCATAAAGGGATGGGTTGGGGGGGCTCTCCGCGCGGTCCGGTCCGTGCCCGGGCGCATCAATCCCGCCAACGTTCATTCGGGATCAAAGCACAGCCGCCGCGCCGCGCAACCCGGGTTTTACCCAAAACAAGTGCCAAAGCCAAAGCCATCCGGGTAATCATTAACAGATGAAAGGCCCGGCGGCGTGGTCCGCCCCGACCCGGGATTTTCAAACCCCCTCTGGCTTTACCCATGCATTTCCGCTCCATCCACGCTTTCTTCGTAATCCTCTGCTGCGCAGCCACGGACGCCGCGTTCGGGGAGGACACCCTCGACTTCAACCGCCACATCCGGCCCATCCTTTCGCGCCACTGCTTTAAATGCCATGGCATGGACGAGAAAAGCCGCAAGGCGGGGTTGCGTCTCGACACCCGCGACGGCGCCCTGACTCCCGCAAAATCCGGGGACCCCGCGGTCGTCCCCGGCAAGCCCGGGGCGAGCGAACTGCTACGCCGTCTGCATTCGAAGGACGCAGACGAAGTCATGCCGCCCCCCTCCACCAAGATTCAACTCCCGCCGGACGCTGCCACGCTGCTGGAGCGCTGGATCCGGGAGGGCGCCGCCTACGCCCCGCACTGGGCATTCACAGCTCCGCGTCCCTCCCCGCTTCCGGAGGTTGCGAACCCCGGCTGGATACGCACACCGGTCGACCGCTTCCTCCTCGCCCGCCTCGAAAAGGAAGGCCTGGCCCCGGCGCCCGAGGGCCCGAAACACGTCCTTGTCCGCAGGCTTTATCTGGATCTCATCGGCCTCCCGCCCTCTCCCGAGGAAGCAGCCTCCTTCGTCAACAATCCCGCGCCGGACGCCTACGAACAACTTGTTGACCATCTGCTTTCCCAACCGCAATACGGCGAGCGCTGGGCGCGGCGCTGGCTGGATCTGGCCCGCTACGCCGATACCAACGGGTACGAAAAAGACCGGCCCCGCCAGATCTGGCCCTACCGCGACTGGGTCGTGCGCGCCCTCAACGACGACATGCCCTTTGACCAGTTCTCCATCCGGCAACTCGCGGGCGACCTCCTCCCAAACCCGACGCCGGACGACATTGTGGCCACAGGATTCCACCGCAACACCATGATCAACGAGGAAGGCGGCATCGACCCGCTCGAGTTCCGCTTTCACTCGATCACCGATCGGGTGGGCACCACCGGCACCGTCTGGCTCGGGTTGACTGTCGCATGCGCCCAGTGCCACACCCACAAATACGACCCGATCCTCCACACGGAGTACTACCAACTCATGGCGTTCCTCAACAACACGGAGGAGCCCGACTACGCCATTCCGTCCGCTGAGGTTGAAGACCGCAGGAGGGAATTACTCGCAAAGATTTCCGCGATGGAAGCCACTATCCCCGAGAATTTTGCACTCCAAAATTTCGCCCCCTCCCCCGGCTCCCAGGCACCCGGGAGCACTGAGGAAAAACGCCGCCTCTTTATCGATTCTCGCTTCGGGGAATGGGAGCGGGAGGAGTCCGCCAAGGCAGTGCGATGGGAGGTCGCCAGAGCCGCCTCGATGGAGTCCAACCTCGCGCTCTTGGAAACGCAGGACGACGGCTCAATCCTTGCCTCGGGCGACGTGACCAAAAGCGACACCTACATCCTGCGTTTTAAAGGCGGACCGAAAGCGGCCACCGCGTTGCGGCTCGAAGTGCTTCCAGATCCTTCCCTGCCCGCCGAGGGGCCCGGCAGGACCTATTACGAGGGACCCAAAGGCGACTTCTTCCTGAGCGAACTCCAGATCCAAACCGCGACCGGCCCGGTCAAAGTCCGGAGAGCCACTGAAAGCTACGCCAAAAGTGGCTTGGGCGGAGCCAAAGTGGGCGCTCAGCAAACTCTGGACGGCAATCCCGCAACCGGTTGGTCCACCCACGGCGCGCAGGGAAAATGCAATGCAGCGGTCTACGAATTTGAGCAACCAGCGGACCTCTCTGCGGGCTTGGTGCTTACCATGAACTTTGAGCGCCACTATGCCTGTCCCCTCGGCCGTTTCCGCATCTCAGTGTCTTCAGATTCCAAACCGGCCGAGGCGCGTGGGCACTCCGCCGAAATCGAATCGATCCTAGCCAAATCCGCCGAGTCACGCTCCCCCGGCGAGACCCAACTCCTGCTGCAGCGCTTTCTTCAAACCGCGCCGGAAACGGAAGCCGTCCGCAAACAGATTGCCGGACTGCGCAACGCCCTGCCCAAGGAACAGAGCACGCTCGTGCTGCGCGAACGTCCCGCCCGCAACCCGCGTTCGACGCATCTACACCACCGCGGCGAATTTACGCAGCCCAAGGAGGCGGTCGCCGCGGGGATTCCCGCCTTCCTGCCACCGCTGCCAGAGGGGGCGACGCCCGACAGACTGACCCTCGCCCGCTGGCTGTTTGCGCCGGAGCATCCCCTCACCGCGCGGGTCACCGTCAACCGGCACTGGCAGGCGCTTTTTGGAAGGGGCTTGGTGAGAACGGTGGAGGACTTTGGATACCAGGGTGAAATGCCCTCCCATCCCGAACTGTTGGACTGGTTGGCGCTCGAGTTCCGCCGGCAGGGCTGGTCGGTCAAGAAACTCCACCGGTTGCTTGTGACCAGCGCGGTATACCGTCAGAGCTCAGCGGTTCCGGCTGCCCTTGCCGAGCGCGATCCGCAAAACGTCCTCCTGGCCCACGCGCCCCGCTTCCGACTTGAGTCCGAGCAGATCCGTGATGCGGCGCTGAAAGCCTCCGGCTTGCTCTCCCTCAAAATGGGCGGGCCCGGTGTGTATCCCTCCCAAAATCCAGCCGTCACCTCCGAGGGGACCTACGGCAAGGTCGAGTGGAAACCGAGTCCCGGTTCGGAACGCTTCCGCCGGACCTTGTATACGTTTATCAAGCGAACCGCTCCCTTCGCGATGAGCAGCACCTTCGACGGCCCCACCGGAGAGTCATGCGTGGCACGCCGCGAGGTTTCCAACTCGCCCCTGCAGGCGCTCACCGTGCTCAACGATGTGATTTTTCAGGAGGCCGCACAGGCGCTTGGCAGGCTTGCCGCCGACGCCGCAGGCGACGATGGGTCGCGTCTCACAGTCGTTTTCCAACGCTGCCTCACCCGCCCTCCGACCCCTGAGGAAACCGACGCCCTTCTGGCTTTCCTGCAGAAACAGCGGCAACGTCTGGCCTCCGGGGAGATCAACGCGGCAAAACTTGCGGGCCTCCCCGACTCAAGCCCGAACGCCGCGTCGCACGCGCTGTGGACCGCACTGAGCCGCGTGGTCCTTAACCTCGACGAGACCATCACCAAGAACTGACGCACCACCCACCTCTCGCCGCCATGAATTCCCATTTCAACAAAGCACTCAGCGTCAACCGCAGGCATTTCTTCGACACATGCGGTGTTGGCGTCGGAAAAATCGCGCTTGCCTCGCTTCTGGCGGAATCTTCCGTCCTTCGCGCCGGAGCCGCAGCAACACCGGAGACCATGTTTCCCAAAAGCGCGCACTTCGCGGGCAAGGCGCGCGCCGTCATCCAACTCTTCATGGCGGGCGCTCCCTCCCAACTCGAACTCTTCGACCACAAACCGGAGCTCGCAAAACTGGAGGGCAAGCCGCTGCCTCCCTCGGTAATCGGCGGCCAGCGCTACGCATTCATCCGTCCGGATGCGGCCGTGCTTGGACCGCGGTTCAAGTTCGCGAAACACGGCCGGAGCGGAACCGAAATTTCCGAGGTGCTCCCGTTCCTGAGCCAGATTGTCGACGACATCGCGCTGGTGCGATCCTGCAAAACCGACCAGTTCAACCATGCGCCGGCGCAGATTTTCATGAACACCGGCTTTTCCCAGCCCGGGCGTCCGAGCATTGGCTCGTGGACCACCTACGGACTGGGCTGCGAATCGCGGGATCTGCCGGCCTTCGTGGTGATGAGCACGGGCAGCGGGGTGAGTGGCGGGGCAGCCTGCTGGTCCAGCGGGTTCCTCCCGACGATTCACGCGGGCACGCGTTTCCGCAATCAAGGCGACCCCATTCTGAATGTCACCTCGCCCGACGGGGTGGACGCCTCCCTCCAGCGGGACACGCTGGACGTGGTGCGCAACCTCAACGCCCGCCATCTCCGCATCGAAGGCGACCCTGAAATCGGCACCCGCATGGCCAACTACGAAATGGCCTACCGCCTCCAAACTTCGGCCCCCGAGTTGATGGATCTCCGTGCTGAATCTCCCGAAACACTCCGACTCTACGGCTGCGACCCTGCGAAGGCCTCCTTCGCGCGGGCCTGTCTGTTGGCGCGCCGCATGGTGGAGCGCGGCGTACGTTTCATCACGATCTATCACGAGGGGTGGGACGCCCATTCCAACGTCAGCAGCAACGTTGAAAACAACTGCAAAACAACCGATCAAGCCAGTGCCGCCCTGGTGCAGGACCTCAAACAACGGGGCCTGCTGGATTCAACGCTTGTCGTCTGGGGCGGTGAATTCGGCAGGACACCGATGGTGGAGACCAACCCGCTTTTGGGCCGCTCCCTCGGGCGGGATCACCACCCGCAGGCCTTCAGCATGTGGCTGGCCGGCGGCGGGATCCGAGGCGGCATCTCCTACGGAGCCACCGACGAGATGGGTTTCCACGTGGTGGAGAACGAGGTGCACGTCCACGACCTGCAAGCCACGATCCTCCACACTCTGGGCCTCGACCACGAACGGCTCACCTACCACTACGCCGGCCGCGACTTTCGCCTCACCGACGTCCACGGCAAAGTCGTCAAACCACTCCTGAGCTGAGCTCCTCGCCCAAAACCGCGCGCTCCCGGAGGCCGGTGGCGCTAGTCGAGCTTCAGTTTGCGGCGGAAGACGGTGTCGCCGTTGGTCACATAAAGGTACTCGTGATTTGCCCCGGCAAGAGTGCAACTGGTGAGCGGTTTGGATTCGTTGGGCTTCGCCAACACGCCGCAGTGGCGTCCCGTCGGATCGAAGATCTGCACACCAAGCGCGGAGGTCACATAGTAGCGCCCCGACTTGTCCACGGCCATCCCGTCGCCCTTGGACGCCACCTGATAGGGCGGCGGCTCGGCGGACTTGAATTCGCCGTTTGGATCAATCGGGAGACGCAGCGTCATCGTCGGCATTTTCGCGTCGAGCGAACCGTCGGCGTTAACGCGGAACGTCCACACATTCTCCCCTTTGTAGTCGGAGACGGCGAGCGTGCCGCCGTCGGAGGACAGGGCGATTCCGTTTGGGCCGCCAATCCCAGTGTCGGCCACCACCACCTGTCCGGTTTTCGAGTGGATCCGCGTGATTTTCTGCTGGCCGGTCTCGGTGATGTAAATGAAACCGTCCGCGCTGACCGCCAGATCGTTGGGCTTCACCCCCGAGGCGACTTCCCTTACCTCGCCCGTCTTCGGATCGATTGAAATCACGCGGCTCTTGGCCCCTTGGCATCCGTATAACAAACCGTCCGGACCAAACTTCAATCCGCTGACGGATTCCTTCACGAGTTCGGTCTTGGAACCGTCCGCGGCGTTCACCTTGTAGACGGCGGGGGCCTTCATGTCCGAGAAATAGAAGTTGCCCTGCGCGTCAGGACACGGAGCGTCGGCGAAGCCGAGACGGTCGGCGACCACCTGCCAGGACTCGCCTGGTATGAGCTGGCGCAGGATGGTCATGTCCCCCTTGAGCGGCCCCTTCTCCTCGAACGCGAACTGGTGCTTTTCTTTGCGCCACAGCCATTTGAGCGCATCCGGAAAAAGCGCACCGCCATGGTCGCTGCTGTGCGAGTAGCCTTCGGCCCAGTCAAAGCGGGTGTCATAGCCCATGTGTTTGAGGGCGGCCGCCATCAGCTTGTTGGCGAGCGGCCAGCTTCCGAACTGGTTGTCCACGTCGCCGCTGGTATCCGCGAGGTAGACCCTCAAGGGTTTCTGTTCGGTTTTACGGATCAGAGACGGATAGACGTTGCCTCCGCGGATGTTGGTGAAGCTTCCAATCGTCGAGAGTACCTTCCGGAAGGATTCCGGATGCTCCCACGCAACGGTGAACGAACAGATGCCCCCGGAACTCGCACCGCAGATCGCGCGCTGCTCCGGATCCTGCGAGAGCGTGTACCGTTTCTCAACCGCCGGGAGGATCTCCTCGAGCAGGAAGCGGGCGTAGCGGTCGCCGAGGCTGTCGTACTCAAAACTCCGGTTGGACCGGGGCTTCGCGCCCGGGGCGGGCTGCGCATTGGGCTCCGGCTTGAAGTTGCCCGGGTTGATGAAGACCGCAATGGTCACCGGCATGTCACCACGCGCGATGAGGTTGTCGAAGACAACCGGAACGCGCCAGCGTCCCTTGGTGTCGCGGTAACCCTTGCCGTCTTGGAACACCATCAAGGCCGCGGGCGTCCCCGCCCTGTACTGGGCCGGGACGTAGATCGACCACTCGCGGGTCGTGCCGGCGAAAATCTTGGACTCCCACGCCGGTTGGTCCTCGACAGTGCCGTGCGGGACGTCCTCGCGCTCAAGGGCGTCAGGGTGCGGTTGCCAAGCGGAAGGGGTTTGTTGCGCGAACACGGGGAGCGACACAAGGGCTGCGGCGAGCGTGACGGAAAGACGTAGAACGTTCATGGGGAAAGGTGGGGGGTTGAAATTGCGTCTTGGACAGCCGGATTACTTCGCCTGATCCGACCAGAGCCAACGGAGGGCGTTTGCAAGTTGGTCTCCGCCCCACACCCCGCTGTGGCCGCCGTCGGTCATCACAAACTGGTGTTCATAGCCGGCAAATTTCAGGGCGGTGGCGAGGTCCTCGTTGCCGATTGGCCAGTTGCCGAAGAGGTTGTCCAAATCGTCCTTCCCCTCCTGCAGGTACACCTTGATCGGCTTCGGGGCTGGCTTGGACTTGCGCACCAGTCCGGCGTACGCCCACCCGCCGCGGATGTTGGCAAAGCTGCCGATGTGACTCAGGACCTTGCCGAACTGTTCAGGTTGTTCCCAGGCCACGGTGAAGGCGCAAATCCCGCCCGAGGAAATCCCGCACACCGCGCGCCGCTGAGGTTCCGCTGAAACCTGAATACCCTTGAGGGCGACCGGGAGGAATTCCTCGTTGAGAAACCGGGCGTAACGGTCGCCCATCGAGTCGTATTCAAAGGAACGGTTGCTGCGGTCCTTGGCTCCGGGACGGTTGGCCGGAATGGTCCCCGGCGAAACGAAAACCGCAACTGTCACGGGCATCGCCTTTTGGTGAATGAGGTTGTCAAACACCACCGGCACCCGGAATGCCCCGTCCTTTTTGGCGTAGCCGTTGCCGTCCATGAAAACCATGAGCGCGGCCGGTTGCCCGGGGTTGTACTGCGCGGGCACGTAGACGCTGTAGTCGCGTCGGGTCCCCGGAAAAATTTGGCTTTCGGCGAAAACGCCGGCGGTGACTTTGCCCTCGGGCACGCCGGGCTGGACGTTGCGGTCGGGGTGATTCGGATGGAGTGCGTCCGCCGCAAGGAGCGTGGAGGCGGCCGTGGCGAAAATCGCCGAAGCGAGCAGCAGGGTGGTTTTCATTTGGGGGTTGGCGGGTAGCAAGACACATCGCGACCTCATTGCGCCAGATTTTACTCACGCGGACCTTGCGAATCTACGCGGTCGCTTGACCTTTGGTCGTCCCGGGGCAGGGGCCTCCGGCATCGGGCCGCGTTTCACGACTTTCCTTCGGAGACCTCTGACGGCTTAGATGGGGCAGAAACACCACCCCCGAACATGAAACTCCATCAATGGTCCTCCGCGTTCCTTGCAGCGTTCAGCCTCGCAGGCGGACTTCGAGCGGCATCCTCCGACTGGCCCCAGTGGCGCGGCCCCGAGCGGAACGGCGTGCTTCCGGCGGGACCGCCCCTCGCCGCTTCATGGGGCGCCAACGGCCCCTCGAAAATCTGGGAGAGCGAATCCATCCCGGCGGACGACGAAGGCGGCCACGGCAGTGTGGTTGCCGCGAACGGACGCGTCTACCTTTCGGTGGTCTGGCACCGGGATGAACCGAGCGAGACGCGCACCATCACCGACCTGATCCTCCGCACCCGGCTCAACCACCAGAACCCGTCCGGTCTCGGCAAGGAACTCATCGCCAAAATCGAGTCCACGCGCGAATCCCTCCCGCCCACCCTCCGCGGTGCCAAGCTCGACGCTTTCGCGGAGGAATTCATCGAAGCGAATCTCGACCGCAAAAAAAAGGAGCTCTACGGGTCCTTCGTCCGAACACGCTTCAAGAAGGGAAAGCTGGCCATCCCCCTGCCCGACTACGAGACGCTGCGGAGCCGCGTGGAAAAACCCTTTGCCTCGCAGACAGAGTTCGAGGCGTGGGTGCGTTCCCAAGGCTTTGCGGAGCACGTACAACAGGCTGTGCTGGAGGCTGTGCCAGCCTCGAGGCGGGTGGCCGAAGACACGGTGGTCTGCCTCGACGAGAAGACTGGCAAAACCCTCTGGATCACCAAGTCGCCCGGCGAACCGAAGGGTCGCAACTGTTCCAGCACGCCGTGCGTGAGCAACGGTAGGGTCTTTGCCATGGGCAGCACGCACCTTTACGCGGTGGACGCGGATTCGGGGCGGTTGGTCTGGTCGCAACCGCTCCCCTCCAAGGCACCGGGGTCCTCCCCGCTGGCGATCGATGGCAAGGTCGTTATTCAAGCCGGTAAACTGATGGCCTACGAGGCGGCCACCGGAAGGCTGCTCTGGGAGCAGGCACAGATCGCCGGCAGCAACGCTTCTCCCACCGCGTGGGCGCACGAGGGAAAGCCGTTCGTAATCGCCAGCGGCCGCTCCGAAATCGCCTGCGTCGAGGCCGACTCCGGACAAATGCGCTGGAGCACTCCCGGCGGCGGGGACTCCACCCCGGCCGTCGCCGGCAACCACATGGTCGCACTCTCCAGCAAGGAAAGCCTCGGGTTCGCCGGGTACCGACTGTCGGGACCCGGCGCGGAATTGCTTTGGAACCACCCCACGGATGCGCGCCGTTCCCAGTCCAGCCCGGTGCTGCACGAGGGACACGCCTACCTGTTTGAGGACGGCGAACATCGCTGCGTCGAACTACAGACAGGCAAGGTCGCATGGACCCAAAAGATTCCCTCCTCAATCACCTCGCCAGTGCTTGCCGATGGGAAACTCTTTGTCGTGATTAACAACGGCAACACGCTGGTCATGCTCGCCGCCTCCCCAGCCGAAAGGGTCGAACTTGCCAAGGCGACCATCCGCGCACTCTGGGTGCCTTCACCCACGGTTGCCGGGGGCAGAATTTTCGTGCGGGCCCGCGAAGGCGTGCGCGCCTACGACCTGACCCAGACCCACTGAGGACACACCGCCGCCCGCCAGATTGCTCGCGCCATCCCCCGCCGCGTCCGGCACAGCGGGGAGCCGCCCCTCGGGGTCGCGAAGCCGGCCGAATTTTTTCTGGCCAACGGACCCCGCGTCCGTGCAATGTCCAAAGAGTCCGCGCGGTTAGCTCAGTGGTAGAGCGCTTGCTTCACACGCAAGAAGTCGCAGGTTCGAACCCTGCACCGCGCACCACTCTCCCCCCCCACACTCCGATAACGGTGACTCTCTCCTCCGTTTACCGCATCGCCGCCTCCGGCATGAGCGCTGCCTCGGTTCGCCAAACCGGCGCGGCGCGCAACGCTGCCAACCTGCTCTCCGAAGGCGCGGGCAGGCTGGTCACCACCCAGCGGGAATTGCCTTCGGGCGGGGTGCGGGCCGAACAGCAGCGTTTTCAGGAGGGCCCTGATCCGGTCGCGGACGCCATCGACCAACTCGTTGCGGTATATAGTTTGAAGGCGAATGCGGTGTCACTGCGCACTGCAGACAAAATGGTCGGGACCGTCATCAACCTGAAGGCCTAAGGCCCGTCACGTCCCAATCTTCCGCTCCAGTTTTCGGAGCCACTGGGGCCGCGTTTCATGGAGCTCCGCCGCCAGGCCTTCCCGATCCCCCCCGCACATGCACCCCAACATCCCCCACCACCATTCCCGGCCGACCGCTCCGGCGGCCCGCCTGTTTCCAGTTTTTGCGGCCAGCCTTACCGCTTCGCTTTTGATCGCAACCGCAGTCGCACAGGCCGCGCCCTCGCTGATCCTCCACCACGGGAGGATCGTCACCGTGGACGGAAGTTTTTCGATCGCCGAGGCCATCGCCATCACGGGCGACCGCATCAGTGCCGTGGGAAAAAACGAGGACCTCCTGCCGCTCAAGGATGGTTCCACCGAAGTGGTTGACCTCAAGGGGGCCATGGTGCTGCCGGGTTTGATGGACTCCCACAGCCATCCGGTGGGTGCGGCGACCACGGAGTTCGACCATCCCATTCCAGACATCACCGACATCGCCTCGCTTCTTTCTTACATCACCGAAAGAACCAAGGTGGTTCCCGAGGGCTCGCTCATCGGGATCAGTCAGGTGTTCATCACGCGCCTGCGCGAGCAGCGCTACCCGACCCGCGAGGAATTGGACCGGGTCGCGCCGCGCCATCCGGTTGTCTTCCGCACCGGCCCCGACTCGATGCTCAACTCGCTCGCCCTCAAGCTGGCGGGTATCGACGCCCAGTTCGCTTTACCCGAGGGCTCGCCCGGTCGCGTCGAACGCGAAGCGGACGGCACCCCCACCGGCCTGGTGCGAAGCTTTTCCCCCACGATCGACGCCCCGGCTCCGAGGAAAAACCCGAACGAAAACGAGACGCTGGCGTTGGTCCGCAAACTCTTCTCCGACTACAACAGTGTCGGTTTCACCACGATCGCTGACCGTGGGGCAAGTAAGGGCAACATTGCCGTCTACTCCAAGCTCAAGGAAATGAACACCCTGAGCGTGAGGCTGCGGCTCTCCCACACCTTCTCCACCGGCGCGCAGTGGCGCAGCACAGAACTGGCGATTGAGGAGATCGCCGCCCATCCGCTACGCAAACCCGACCCGATGCTGCAGATCATCGGTACGAAGGTGTGGCTGGACGGCGGCATGCTTACCGGAAGCGCCTTCATGGAAAAACCCTGGGGCGTGAGTCAGATGTACGGTATCAGCGACCCGGCCTACCGCGGCGTGCAGCAGATTCCGACCGAAACGCTGGTCCGCATGGTCCGCACCGTGGCCGGCAAGGGGCTCCAGTTTACGGCGCACAGCGTGGGGGACGCCGCAGTGGCGACCCTGCTGGCAGCCTACGAGGAGGTGGGCCGCGAGCTGCCGTTGCGCGAGACGCGCCCGTGCATCACCCACTGCAACTTCATGAGCCCGGAGAGCATCGCCAAGGCCGCCCGCCTCGGTGCAGTGATTGACCTGCAGCCCATCTGGTTCCATCTCGACGGCGCCACCTTGCTCAAACAGTTCGGCAACGAGCGCCTCAGCCGCTTCCAACCACTGCGCGCCCTCTTCGACAACGGCGTCCCTGTGGGCGGTGGGAGCGACCACATGCAGAAAATCGGCGGCCTGCGTTCCATCAACCCCTACAATCCCTGGCTCGGGATGTGGATTGCTGTGGCAAGGAAATGCCGTTCCATGGAGGCGCCCCTTCATCCGGAGGGGGGGCTCTCGCGCAGGGAGGCCATCCAGTTGTTCACCATCAACAACGCCAGGGTGCTCCTGCTCGAAAACCAAACAGGCTCCCTGGAAGCCGGCAAACTGGCCGACATGATTCTAGTCGACCGCGATGTGCTCGAGTGTCCCATCGAAACACTCGCCGACACGCGGGTCCTCAAAACATGGCTAGGCGGGCGGCCCGTCTTCACCGCGGGGGAGTCCTCAACGCCCGGGGGCAACTAAAACCGCACGCCGACTTATACCAACCCTCAATGAGAACCGGAGTGTTTCCGCCCCGAAGCCCTCCGAGGGGCGCCCCATGATGAAGCCACGCGTTTGGATGGACCGGGCAGGTGAGTGTGCCCTTCCAGGGCGTATTCTTTTTTGAGGACGCTTTTCCCATGGCGTTGCCATGGGCTGAAAGAGAAGTGCCCCTTGCGATGCGTCAGATTTGGCGAAAATCCGCGCCGCTTTTCTGAACAAGGCGGCACGGTTAATTTACGGGGTTCCCATCGCTAATAATCCAGAAAACTCGGATACGTGGTATGAGACCCCGAATGGGGCGATTGGCTTGGAGGTGCCGCGAAAATGAACTTGGCGAGAACCGAAAGGCCCGTGACTTTTTGAAAGCACGGCTTCCTGCTGGTGGGAACCGGCACCCCCCCCTCACTCCCGACGCAAGGCCGGTGCAAGCCGTTCAAGCAGCGCTGAAAGCGCGCTGCAAGAACCCCACTCGCGAACGGGCCGCTCGATCCGCTCGCTCCAGTTCGAATCCGTGACGGCTCCGGGAACGTTGAACCGCTGAGTGGTCCCAAACAGGTCGGTGACCATGAAGACCGCAATCCACGCATTGCAGGCAAGCAAACCCTGTAGTAGCGCCTCGTGCACCTGCCCGAAGTCCATGATCCGCGGCACCTCAAAACCCGCCCACCCCGCAAGCCTGCGCACCTCCCACCAGGCTCCATCCCGCGCGTGCGCGTCGCTTTCCAGCCCCGAGTCGCCCCGGGCAATGATCTGCATCCAGCGCTCCCAAAGCACACGCAACGGTTCGTGGTCGTGCGTGGCGTAAGTGGCCACGGAGAGACGCTGATAGCGGTCGCCTGGGGTCAACCGAGTGTCCCATTCCAATTCCCACATCGGCACCTTGAAGCCCGCGATTTCCAGCGACTCCAGACTGGGCCGGACGTAAGGCGGAACGGTTCCCAAATCCTCGCCAATCAGGCGGTACGCGCCGGTTTCCTCCAGCAGGGGACGCAACAACTCCTCACCGTGCTGCCGGTTGGCGAGCCGCTGCAGATCGGTGTCATCGGGGTTCGGGTGAAACCGGGGCAGCGCGCCCCCCGCCCGCTCCCGGGCGTCCGCGGCATCGAGAGCGGCAAACTCCGCGTTCTCGTCCGGGCGCCATGGGAAACCGTAGATCCGGTAAAATCCGAGCACATGATCAATGCGAAACAAATGAAACACCTCGCGCACCTTGGCCACGCGCTGGCGCCACCAGCGCAGGTTTTGCTGTTTGAGCACGTCCCAGCGGTACAGCGGCACCCCCCAGTTCTGGCCCCATCGCATGGTGAACAAATCCCCTTGGAAGGCGTGTTCCGGCGGCGCCCCACCGCTCCAACCGCTGTCGAAAATTTCCGGCTCACAAAAGTAGTCGGCGCTATGGAGGCTCACCCCAAAGGGGATGTCCCCCATCAGCGCCACCCCACGGCTCTCGGCGTACGAGCGCACCCGCGCCCACTGGCCCCAGACAATCCACTGCACATACATGACCTCGCGCTGACGCAGTTCCCACTCCCTGCGCACCTTCGCGGGCTGCGCCGCCAGCCACGCTTCCGCTGCGCTGCGGGTCTGGCAATCGGCTGGCCAGTGGTCCCATCGCTCGGTTCCGTGCTCCGCCATGAGCACTCGGAAAAGCGCAAAGCCGTGAAGCCACGCCTGCTGCCCCGCAACCCAGTCCTTGAAGGCGCGGGAACGCGCCGTTTTGCGTTTCCACTCGTGCTCCAAGAAACGCTCAAAACAGCGGTGCAAAATGGCCCGCTTCAACGGTTTCACAATCTTGTAAAAGACCGGCCCCTCGAAAGCCCGCCTCAGAAAAAAATGCTCCTTCTCCTCTCCGAGAATCTCAGGGGTCAGTTCGGGCAATGTCTCTGGGGTCAGCTCAATACTCAGCGGGTCCAGAGCCACAGAAGAGATCGCGTTGTAGGGGGAATGGTCGTTGCCGGTTTCGTTGACGGGCAGCAACTGGACAACGCGCAGGCCGTGGCCCGCCGCCCAGTCCACCAACTCCCTGAGGGCCCCCACATCCCCTACCCCCAAATCGTTCGAACCCCGGAGCGCAAAAAGAGGCGCCAAGATCCCGGAAAGCTTCTGCTGCGGCGACAATTCCATGGAGACCCATGATAAAGGCGCTTGCGCGCCCCGCTGGCAAGCCATGCCGACGGCGTGCGCCCAGAACTCGACACCTGGAGTCGCCGGATCAACACTTCCAGACATGTCCGAAGAAATGATCCTCGTGGTGCCGCGCACCGAATTGGACCGCCTTGGCGATTTTCAGGGCCTCCACTTTGAAGTGGAACGCTACCTCTCCGCTTTTTTCACCCCGCCCGCCCCGCGTTTCATGCCGCGTTCCGCAGCAGAGACGGATCCTGCTTTTAAGCAGATCATTCCGTACGCCATTTTTACGCACGCGGGCCGTGTGTTGAGCTATGTGCGCGGCGGCAAGGGCGGTGAGAAACGCCTCAGCGCCAGGCGGTCCATCGGCATAGGAGGACACATGAACGCCACCGACGGAGCCGGCGCAGCATTTGACATGGCCGCCTACGAGCGGGCGTTGGCGCGCGAAATCGGCGAGGAACTGCGCGTCGAAACGCCCTGCCGCCAGCGCGCGGTGGCCTTGCTCAACGACGACTCCACTGAGGTCGGCAGGGTCCACATCGGCGTCGTGCACGTCTTCGAGTGCGAGACTGACGCCATCGCCGGCGGGGAGGCCACCATTGCGGACCTCGCCTTCCACCCACTGGACGATCTGCGGCGCCAACGCGACCAAATGGAAACCTGGTCGCAAATCTGCATGGACCACATCCAGCTCCTCCTGGGAGGCTCCTGAAAGTTGCTGGCATGTCGTTCGAGCCGAAATGTTTGCAAAAACAGACGCACTTCCCGCACCTCTGATCCGGGCTAACAACGGGCCCCCTCTTGAGGTTAGCTTCAATGCCTCAATGCAATCCTCCTCGTTTCTCAACGCACTCCGCCGTGTGGCGGTCTTAACTCTAACGTCCTTCGTGGCGGCCATCGCCCCGGCAGCGCCAGTCGAGTTTAACAGGGACATCCGACCCATTCTTTCCGACAAATGCTTCGGTTGCCACGGGCCAGACTCCGGCCACCGGAAGGCTGGCCTCCGGCTTGACTCCCGCGAAGCCACCCTCAAGCCGGCCAAAAGCGGCGAGCCAGCCATCGTCCCCGGCGCTCCCGAAAAAAGCCACCTGCTACAGCGTATCCTCAGCGGTGACGCCGACGAGGTCATGCCGCCACCCGAGGCCAAAATGCAGCCCCTGACCGCACGCGAGAAGGACCTGGTGAGCCGATGGATCCTTGAAGGCGCGAATTACGAACCTCTATGGTCCTTCATCAGCCTGAAACCCGTCGCTCTCCCACAGTCCCCAACGGGAGCCGCTCCCGACCGGTTCCCCTCCCCGATTGACCGCCTCTTGTTCGCGCGTTTGGCGGCGCATTACCTCCGCCCCCGTCCAGAGGCGCGCCCCGAGACCCTGCTGCGCCGGGTTTCCCTTGACCTTACCGGCCTGCCCCCCTCGGCAGCCGACGTGCGCGCCTTTCTCTCGGACACCGCCCCCGGTGCTTATGAACGTGCCGTCGACCGGCTCCTCGCCTCGCCCGCATTCGGCGAACGCCTTGCGGTCGACTGGCTCGATGTGGCGAGGTACTCCGACAGTTTCGGGTTTCAGGTGGACCGCGACCGGGACGCCTGGCCGTGGCGCGACTGGGTTGTAGGGGCCTTCAACCGCAACCTGCCCTTCAACGAATTTGTCACATGGCAGATCGCCGGGGACCTGCTGCCCAACGCGACCGAGGAACAGGTTCTGGCCACAGCCTTCAACCGTCTGCACCAGCAGGAATCCGAGGGAGGCTCCGTAGAGGAGGAGTACCGGGTGGAATACGTGGCCGACCGGGTGCAGACCTTTGCCACCGCGTTCCTCGGGCTGACCTTCGAGTGCGCCAAGTGCCATGACCACAAATTCGACCCGATCTCGCAGAAGGAATTCTACCAAATGTTCGCCTTCTTCGACGACATCGACGAAGCGGGCCTCTATTCCTTCTTCACCGGTGACGCTCCGACACCCGCCATGCGGCTCATTCCGGCCGATGGACAGAGACAGGCCGCAACGCTCCAGTCCGCAGTCACGGCGGCGGAGGTCCGCGTGTCCGAATGCGCGAAAACCCTGCTGGCGGGGCTTCCACTCTGGCTCGACCAGCGACCCGCGACTCTCCCGTTACCCGGCGAACTGGTGCGCCTCAACTTTACCGGGGCCACCGGAGGGAAGGTCCCCAACTCTGCCGACCCCGCGAAACCGGCCAGCGTTGCAGGTGAAAACCGACTGGTGCCCGGACGCAACGGCCAGGTTCTCCAACTCTCGGGGGACGATGCCTTCAACCTTCCTGCAGGCAGCTTCAACCGCTCCGACCCCTTCACCGTCTCGCTCTGGATGCGGGTGCCCGAACTCAAGGAGCGGGCCGTCGTGCTCCACCGATCCAAGGCCTGGACCGATGCCGCCAGCCGCGGCTTTGAATTGCTCCTCGAAGACGGTTTTTTGAAATGGTCGCTCATCCGGTTCTGGCCCGGGGACGCCGCTTCCGTCCGCGCGCGAACCCCGATCAAGCCGGGAGAATGGCTGCATGTCAGTGTCAGTTCCGATGGCTCGGGCAGGGCGGCCGGCCTTCGCATCCACGTCAACGGCAGGCCGGCGCAGAACGACGTGCTCAAGGACAACCTCTCCCGCGACACCAACCCGGGCCGCGACAACATCACCATCGGCGAGCGGATGCGCGACCGCGGCTTCAAGGGCGGTCTTGTGGACGATGTCCGTGTTTTCAACCGCCGTCTCTCGGACCTTGAGCTGCAAGCGCTCTTTGATCCGACCGCAGCCGCCCAAGTTTGGACAAAAGCCGCCGCCGCCCTCTCCCTGCAGGAACGTGAAAAACTTGGGGCCGTTTTTCTTGCCCAGCATGAGGAGCATACGAAGGCGCTCGAAGCCCTTCGGGCCGCGCGTGCCGAGCATCTCAAGTTTCTCGAAGGCCAGAAGGAGATCATGGTGATGCGGGACCTGCCCAAACCCAAAAAGGCGTTCGTCCTCACGCGGGGCGAATACGCCAGCCGCGGGGAGGAGGTTTTCGCCGGCACGCCCGCCGCACTCCCCCCCTTCCCCAGCGACGCCCCGCGCAACCGGCTCGGACTGGCGCGCTGGCTGACCTCCCCCGGGCATCCACTGCTTGCCCGCGTCACGGTGAACCGGTTCTGGCAGGGCCTTTTCGGTAGGGGCCTGGTGCGCTCCGCGGAAGACTTCGGCAGCCAAGGCACGCAGCCTGAGTATCCGGAACTCCTCGACTGGCTGGCAGGTGAATTCATCCGCTCCGGTTGGGACACCAAGGGCCTTTTCAAAACCATCGTGCTTTCGCATGCCTACCGCCAGGAAAGCGTGGCGGCCGCCGAATTGGTAGCCGACGACCCGGAGAACATGCTCCTTGCCAGGGGGCCGCGATTCAGGCTTCCCGCCGAGGCAATGCGCGACACCTTCCTCTTTGCAAGCGGCCTGCTCAGTTCCAAGCTGGGCGGCCCGCCGGTGGCACCCTATGAGCTCGCCGACGCCTTCCGCCCGGTCCCTCCGGACAAGGGCGAGGGCAGTCTGCGGCGCTCCCTCTACACGCGCTGGCGGCGGACTGCGCCGCCCCCGGCGATGATGGCGTTCGACGCGTCCCGCCGCGCGGTTTGCTCCGCCCGGCGCGAAAGGACCAACACACCTCTGCAAGCGCTGGTGCTCCTCAACGGACCGCAGTACGTGGAGGCGGCCCGCGTACTGGGAACGCGTCTCCACAAAGCGCACGAAGGCAGGCTGGAGGAAATGATTGAGGAAGCCTTCCTCGCCTGTCTCAGCCGCTTCCCTGACGCCCGGGAACGGGAGATTGTCCGCGGCCTTTACACCGACCAGCTTGCCCATTTCCGCGCGCACCCCGCAGAGGCCACCTCCCTGCTCAAAGTGGGCCAGACGCCTCATGACCCTTCGGTTGCAGCGCCCGAAGCCGCCGCCGCAACCGTTCTCGCCCAAGCCCTCTTCAATCACGACGGATCCGTCGTCAAACAGTAGACGCCATGCCAGACCCGCTCCCGCTTCCGGAACAGACACTGCTCCCCAGACGCCACTTCCTGCAGTCCGCGGGGCTTGGCCTCGGGGGCATTGCGCTTGGCGAGTTGCTGGCGGGAGGAAAGCCGGCAACCGCAAGCGCCACCGCCCCCAAAAACGCCACGCCTGCACTGCTGCCTCATTTCGCGGCGAAAGCCAAACGGGTGATCTACCTCTTCATGTCGGGCGGCCCTTCGCAACTGGATCTGTTCGACTACAAACCCGCCTTGGCGGCCCGCAATGGCGAGCAACTGCCCGATTCGGTCCGGGGCGGCCAGCGGCTCACGGGAATGTCTGGCAACCAATCCTCCATTCCGATGGTGGGTTCCCCGTTCGCGTTTGCGCAACACGGGCCCGGCGGTGCGTGGATCAGCGAACTCCTGCCCAACACCGCGGAGGTCGCGGGGGAGTTGTGCGTGATCCGCTCGATGTTTACCGAGTCCATCAACCACGGCCCGGGCGTCACCTTTTTGCAGACCGGTTCCCAGATCCCCGGCCGCCCGAGCATGGGCGCATGGCTCCAATACGGTTTGGGAAGCGAAAACCACAACCTCCCCGGCTTTGTGGTCCTCATCACCAAGGGCAAGGGCGGCCAACCGCTGGGCGCACACCTCTGGGGCAACGGTTTTTTGCCCGCAGAGTATCAGGGCATCCAGTTCCGGCCTGCAAAGGATCCAGTCCTCTACCTCAACAACCCGGAAGGCGTCTCCAGCGAAAGCCGGCGCCTGATGCTGGACCGTTTTTCGGCCCTGCACACGCACGCCCTTGAACAAACCCCGGACCCCGGCATCCAGGCTCGCATCAACAACTACGAAATGGCTTTCCGGATGCAGAGCAGCGTTCCCGAGGTCACCGACCTTTCCTCGGAACCAGAGGCCACCTTCGATCTGTACGGTCCGGACTCCAAGACCCCCGGGACCTTTGCTGCCAACTGCCTGCAGGCACGGCGACTGGCCGAAAAGGGGGTGCGTTTCATCCAGCTCTACCATCAGGACTGGGACCACCACGGCGGTCTCCCGGGCGCGATCCCAAAACTCTGCAGGGAAACCGACCGCGGCTGCGCGGCGCTCCTTCAGGACCTGAAACAGCGCGGCATGCTGGAGGAAACTTTGGTGGTCTGGGGCGGAGAGTTCGGCCGGACCAACTACTGCCAGGGCAAACTGAGCAAAAACTTCGGCCGCGACCACCACCCCCGCTGTTACAGCATCTGGCTGGCGGGAGGCGGGGTGCGCGGGGGGATGGTCTACGGCGAAACGGACGAGCTCGGCTACAACGTCGTGGCCGACGGGGTGCACGTCCATGATTTGCAGGCGACAATCCTCAACCAGATGGGTTTGGACCACGAGGCGCTCACCTACAAGTTCGCAGGGCGCCGCTACCGCCTCACCGACGTGCACGGCAAAGTCATCAAGGCCGTGCTTGCCTGAGCCTCCGCCCAACCCTTGCCGCCGAGACGGTGCCACGCTAGGTTCAGGCATGTCATTGAGCCACCATCGCCTGACTCCGCTGGCGGCGGCGCTGGCTTTCTGGACGCTGGTGTCCACCGGGACGCCCTGCCGGGCGCAGTCGTCTGTTTCCCAAGAGAGCTCCGATGCAACCCACCCCCAAAACCCTCATCCCGCAGGCGCGCTCCTCCAAAAAAACACGCCCTCAACACCGCCCGTGCCGGGCCAACTCGTGAATGGGTCCGGCACCCGGACTGTCGTGGAAAGGCCGAAGCGGGTGCCCCCCATCCTCATCGCCTTTGTTTTGTTGTTCCTGATCACCTGGGTGCGTTCCTTCTGGGAGCGCCGCCGGCTCCGCGCCCAGTTTCGGCAGTCATGCGAATCCCCACCCCAATCCTATATTTAGGCTGCAAGCCGTTCGCACGGAAGCGGGTTCCTGTCGCGCGGGCGCTCCCCGGTGTCCCGTGGGCGGCCGCTCTGGGGGGGGCGGGCACACGGTTCCTCTTCCTTCGGAAACTGCTGCCCCTGCTGGCGCTCGCGCTCTGGACCGCCTCTCCCCCCCGAGGCAACGCCGCATTGCCCGCCCTGCGCATCGAGTTCGCTCAAGCCGTTCAGGTGCTCAACCACTCCCTCGACCCTCGCAGTCACAACCTCTGGGGGCCTCAAACCAAACCGGTTCCGGGGGCGGAACATCCCTGGATGGCTCGTTACGCGTTCAACGCCGAGAGGGTACGCGCCATCCTCACGGAGGTCTACCACAAGGGGCCACTCCGCCTTGGCAACAGCGGCAGCGCGCTGGTGGTCATCGAAGCCGGCCGCACCACGGGCGTTGCAGAAATCGACCTGATGGTTCCCAGTGCTGTTTTCTTGGAACTGCAACGCACCCTCAAGGCGCCCCAAGGCGTCCGCCTCCTGTTTCCCGATCCGCAGGGATTCAAAGACGAGTACCGGGTCAACATCCGCTACGAAAACCGGTAGGCTCCGGATCCGGCGAAACGGAGCCGCGGTTCCACGTGCGCAGCCCCCCTGCAGGTGTCACCGCAGGCCCCAGCCGCCTTCCTCAAGCATCCACCGGAGCGCAGGCGCAGAAGAGGTTGCGATCGCCCCAGACATTGTCAATGCGCCCCACCGGCGGCCAAAACTTCCGGGAACGCACCCACGGGGCCGGAAATGCGGCCTGTTCGCGGGAATACGGCCGTTCCCAGGTGTCCGAGCACACCGCTTCGGCCGTGTGGGGAGCGTTTTTGAGGGGATTGTCGGTCGAATGCGCCAGACCTCCCTCAATGGCCGTCATCTCCGCGTGGATGGCAATCAGTGCGTCACAAAAACGGTCCATCTCCGCCTTGGACTCGCTTTCAGTGGGCTCCAGCATCAGCGTACCGGCCACAGGCCAGCTCAGCGTGGGCGCATGAAAGCCGAAATCCATGAGGCGCTTTGCCACGTCCTCCGCAGTTGTTGCCTTGAAACCGCGCAGGTCGAGAATGCACTCGTGCGCCACCCACCCATTGCGGCCCTTGAAGAGCACGGGGAAATACGCATCGAGCCGCGCCGCCATGTAGTTGGCGTTGAGAATCGCAAGGCGCGTCGCCTCCAGAAGCCCCCCGGGTCCCATCATCCGCAGGTACATCCACGGAATCACCAAAATCCCGGCGCTGCCCTGCGGGGCCGCTGAAACCGCCTCCACACCCGCGCCCCCACCATGTTGCCGCCGGTTGGGCAGGTAGGGCGCCAGATGCGCCGCAACCCCGATCGGCCCCACTCCGGGACCGCCGCCCCCGTGCGGAATGCAAAAGGTCTTGTGGAGGTTCAAATGGCAGACATCCGCACCGAAATCCCCCGGACGGCACAGGGCGACCTGTGCGTTCATGTTGGCGCCGTCCATGTAGACCTGCCCGCCGTGTTGGTGGATGAGTTCGCAGATTTCGCGGATACCCTCCTCAAAGACGCCGTGTGTACTCGGGTAGGTCACCATCAGGGCGGCCAGCCGCTTCGAATGCAGCGCGGCCTTTGCCCGAAGATCATCCAAATCGATGTCCCCGTCCGGCTTGCAAAGGACGGTCACCACCTCCATGCCGGCCATCACGGCGCTGGCCGGATTCGTCCCGTGGGCGCTGGTCGGGATCAGGCACACCTGCCGCCCCATCTCCCCGCGGGCCCGGTGGTAGGCGCGGATGACCAGCAACCCGGCATACTCCCCCTGCGACCCTGCGTTCGGCTCGAGGCTCACCGCGAAAAAGCCGGTGATCTCCGCCAGCCAGCCTTCCAACTCGTGGATCAACGTGGCGTAACCCGCAGCCTGGTCCGGCGGACAGAAGGGATGCATGTGAGCGAACTCCGGCCAGCTCACCGCCAGCATTTCGCTCGTCGCATTCAACTTCATCGTGCAGGAGCCCAGCGGAATCATCGAGTGCACCAGCGAAATGTCCTTCGCCTCCAGACTGCGAATGTATCGCAGCATCTCCGTCTCGGTGTTGTGCTTGTGAAATACCGGATGGGTCAAAAAAGGCTTCGTACGGTTCTCCATCGCCCCGGAAGCCGCCAGGCTCATCCGCGCAAGCTCCTCAAGGTCCGCTTCCCCGGGGGCTCCCGCCGAAACCAGCAACCGGTGCACATCCTCCCATCCCGCCGTCTCATCCAGCGCGATCCCCACGCCCACATCGAGCCGCCGCAAATTCATCCCCATCCCAAGCGCCCGGGATATCCAGAGATCCCGCTCCCGGGGAGACAGCGCAACAGTGAGCGTGTCAAAGAACGTTCCCTCCATGGGAGCCAACCCCAGCTCGCGCAATCCGTTCGCGAGCAGGCACGTCAACCGGTGCACCCGGCGGGCGATCGCCCGCATTCCTTGCGGACCGTGATAAACCGCATACATCGAGGCCATTACCGCAAGCAACACCTGCGCGGTGCAGATGTTGCTCGTGGCTTTCTCCCGCCGGATGTGCTGTTCGCGGGTCTGGAGCGCCAAACGGTAGGCAGGCTTCCCATGGGCGTCATGGGAAAGACCCACCAAACGGCCCGGCATCAGCCGTTTGAGCGCGTCGCGGGTCGCCATGTAGGCGGCATGGGGACCGCCGTATCCAAGCGGCACCCCGAAACGCTGGGTGGACCCCACCGCAATGTCGGCGCCCCAACTGCCGGGCGGCTCACGCAACACCAGCGCCAGAGGATCCGCCGCCACGATCAACAACGCCCCAACCTCGTGTGCCCGTCGTGCCACCCCGCTGAAGTCGTGCAACACGCCATACGTGTCCGGCGTCTGCACCAAAACGGCGCATACCCCCGCGGCAAACTCCGCACTGCGCGCGCAACCGGTGGCCACCTCAATCCCGAGCGCCTCCGCACGGGTGCGCAGCACCGCCAGGGTCTGCGGATGGCAGGCCTCATCCGCAAACACCGAAAGGCGTCCGCCATGCTTGGAGACCGCCACCGCAATCGAAACCGCCTCGGCGGCGGCAGTCGCCTCGTCGAGCAGCGAGGCGTTTGCAATGTCGAGACCCGTCAGGTCCGTGATAAGCGTCTGAAAGTTGGCTAGCGCCTCGAGTCGGCCCTGCGCAATCTCCGCCTGATAAGGAGTGTAGGCCGTATACCATGCCGGGTTTTCCAGAATGTTCCGCTGGATCACCGCAGGCGTCAGGCAGCCGTGATAGCCTTGCCCGATGAAATTCCGGTGGACCGTGTTACGCGATGCGATCCCGCGCAACTCCCTCAGCGCCTCCGATTCACCGACTGCAGGGGGCAGGTTCAGCCTCCCCGCCAAACGGATCCCCGCAGGAACGGCGCCGTCCACCAGCGCCTCGATCGAATCCAGATTCAATGCGTCCAACAGTGAGCGGTTGTTCGCCGCATCCCCGCCAAGGTGCCTTCGCACAAACAAATCGAGGCAGGTTCTCAATTCGGCAGCCGGCGTAGGGCCCGCATTTTCCAAAGCGTCGTGCATGGCTCCAAAACTGTCCGACTCCCCAACGACACTCAAGGGTGCACTCTCCGTGACCGGCGGAAAACTCGAGCGCTCCCGGCCGCTGGGGGCATCCACAGGGGCGTTCCCAAGCGATTCAGATGGTTTGTGCCCGAATTTCTGTTTGCTTCACGTCTCTGTCACGCTTAACTAGGCACCAGAGATGGGCGGAGCCATTGTGCCGCTCTTTAAAGAGTTCAACGGATATGATGCAATCGAGTGACAGTGGCGAGCGTTCAGGGCCGGAGCCGATAGCCTCGGAAAAAGTGGCGCACGAACGGAAAGTGTTCTTCCTCGACCTGAAGGAGAATCAAAGGGGCCGTTTCCTCAAAATCACCGAAGACGTCGGAGGTAGAAGGGACACCATCATGCTCCCCGCTCCAGCTTTCCGCGAATTCCTCGAGGCTCTCCAGCGCCTGGTCGAGTTTGAGGAGCGGCTCTGAGCTGCCTCCCCTCACCCCGGTGCCGTCTTCCCGGTGCCGTCTTCCCGGGGCCTTGCTCGCCGCGGACTCCTCCCGCGTCTCTGTGATTCCCGGATGCCGGATGCCGGCTCAATGGAGCCCCCGGTGGCCCGATCCTTTGGGCCGATCGCCCAATCCTTCGCCCGTTGTGGTGATTAAAACCGCCGACCTGCGTTTTCCACAAACCTCGACAATGTGAAAATCTGAAGGATTTTCCTTGCTCTGCAGGCTCCGTCGGCGTACGGGCAGGGGCGAAAGTGTGCTGTTTTCGCAGCAGATTTTCAGACGGGACCGGAAATCGCAGCGGCCCCGTTTTAGAGCCAGTGGGCGGCGCAATCTGTCCCACCGTACTGTGAGCCCCTCAACCCGGATCCTTCAAGCAGCTCCCCAAACGACGGATCCACACCTGTAACCTATTATACAAATCCAGCAGTATCGAGTAAACCAACGCATCCGCGCGCGGGAAGTGCGCGTGATCGTGGCAGCATCCGGCCAGCAACTCGGGATCCTGAAAATCCAGGACGCCCTCAGACTTGCGCAACAAGCGGGCCTTGACCTCGTCGAGGTCGCACCCACGGCAAACCCACCCGTCTGCCGGATCGTGGACTTTGGAAAGTTCAAATATGAAATTTCCAAACACGACAAGGACAAGAAAAACGCCTCCAGCAAGCTCAAGGAGATCAAGTTTCGCGTGAACATCAGCGAGCATGATTACGAAACCAAACTGCGCCACGCCGAAGAGTTTCTCGATAAAAGCAACAAGGTGCGGGTCCAACTCCAGTTCCGTGGCCGTGAGAACGCCCACAAGGAGTTGGGCATGGATTTGATGAACAAAATCGCCGTGGATCTTTCCACCATGGCCAACGTGGAACAGCCCCCCAAACTCATGGGGCGCGCCGTGACCATGACCCTTGCTCCCCTGCCGGCGAACAAACGCCGCCGCAAGTTCGCCAAGGTCGATTTCCTCCCCGAGGACATCGATCAGGACGACGAGGACGACGAGGAGGAAGTCGTCGAGGAAAGCGAATCAACAGCCAAAGTTTCCGGCTGATTTTTCCACGCCTCCCCCCCCTGTCCCTCCAGTCTTACGCCCGGCCGTTCCGCGAAAAACGGCCGCGGCGCCTCGCTGGGATCCTGATAGCACACGGGCCGCAGCCAGCGCTGGATCGCAGCAGTTCCAACCGCGGTGTATCGGCCGTCTGTTGAGGCAGGATAGGGCCCACCGTGTTGCATCGACGCGCACACCTCCACCCCGGTCGGATACCCGTTATAAATCAGACGGCCCGCCCTCTGTTCCAGAATCGCAAACAACGCGCCCGTCACGACGGCATCCCCTTCACCACCGTGGACCGCCGCGGTAAGCTGCCCCTCCAATCGGCCCGCAATTTCAAGCAGCGTCGCCAGATCAGGGGCTTCGACCAGCAGGGTCGAGGGGCCGAAGTTTTCTGCGTGAAGCAGCGGCTCGTTGAGATAAGTGGCTGCATCCGTGGCCAGCAGTCGCGGACGTCCCTCGGTCAGCCCCTCCTCCCCGGGCATCGTTGCTTCCGCCAAGACCCGCACCCCGGAAAGCGATGCCGCTCGGGCAGCGCCGTCCCCGTAGGCCCGCCTGATTTCCGCATGAAGCAGCGTCGCCGGCAATGAAGCCCGGATCGCCTCCTCCAACCGACTCTGGAACGCATCAAAGGCGGGACCGGCGAGCCCAAAAACCACCCCGGGTTTGGTGCAAAACTGGCCGCCCCCCTGCGTCACAGAATGCGTCAAGCCTGCTGCGAGCTGCGCTCCCCGCGAATGCAGCGCTCCCGGCAACACGAACACCGGATTGAGGCTCCCCATCTCCGCGAAAAAAGGAATGGGCCGGGTTCTCGCATGCGCCACGTCAAACAGCGCCCGCCCGCCCCGCAGCGACCCGGTGAAACCAGCCGCGCACAACAGCGGATGCCGCACCAACCCCTCTCCCAGCCCGTGCGAACGGCCCTGCAGCAGGGCGAATACTCCCGGCGGAAGGCTGCGTTTGTCCAATGCCCGGAGGATCGCTTTGCCCGTCAGTTCGCTCGTGCCCGGGTGCGCCGGATGCCCCTTGACTACCACTGGACACCCTGCAGCGAGGGCGCTCGCGGTGTCGCCTCCCGCCACGGAATAAGCGAGGGGAAAGTTGCTCGCCCCGAACACAGCCACCGGTCCCAGAGGCACGAGCGTTCGCCGCAGTCCGGGCCGCGGCAGCGGTTGCCGTTCCGGAAGCGGCTTTTCCACGCGCACATCATTCCAACGTTCCTCCCTCAAGAGCGCGGCCAGCAGCCGCAGTTGCCCTGTCGTTCGGTTCCGCTCTGAGGCGAGTCTCTCCTGGGAAAGACCCGTCTCAAGACGCGCGCGCTCGAGCAGCGGCGCGCCGAGCTTTTCCAGCTCAAGCGCGATCTCCTCGAGCAGCCCCGCGCGCCCCTCCGCACCCGCCCTTTCCAATGCGCCACGCGCCCCCTCCGCAGCCGCAAGCGCCTCGTCGACGTCCGACTCCGTGGCCTCAAAAAAATCGGGCGGGAGCGGCCCGGACTGCATCGGCGAGGCCGCCGCAAACCGCACCTCCCCGGGCGCAATAGCCAGCCCACGGATGAGACTGGTTCCATGGATCAGAGTCGTCATGGCCCTGTTTTGAACGAATCAAACAGGCGAGTCTTGCAAAAGCGCGCAGGACTGCTCCTTCTTCAGCGCGATCGCTGGGCTCCACGTTGCGCAGAACCCCCGCCGCCGCCAACCTCCTCCCGCTTGCGACGTTTTCCCGTTCCTACACCCCTTTCCTCCGCGTGCATTCAAGTCGCTGAATCACAGCCATTTCAGCATTTGTTCAACAATCCGGACATCCAAAACAATCATCGCCAGAGGAGCACGAACGTCTCGTCCGTGTCCCACGGGGCCGACCAGAGAACCGTCATCCCCTTGCCCCCCCTTGCCCCCCCGATGCACCCCTCCTGTGAATCTGCTTCTACCCAAAACAATTCAAAGTCCGCTCTACTCACGCCTCCAATCCCCGCGGCTTCGCCCGTTTTTGCTTCGAAAAATCGGCCTCTCCTTCATGCTTCACTCCTCCAAAACAAGGTGAACCTCCTGCTCGCTCCCGACAAATTCAAGGGCTCCCTGACGGCCGCGGCCGTCGCGGATTCCTTGGCGCGCGGTTGGAAAAGCGTGCTTCCCGAAACCGAGTGTCGTTTCGCACCCATCGCCGACGGCGGAGAGGGCTTCAGCGAGGCCCTTGCCAAGGCTCTCGGCGCCTCCTGGATCACTCTGGATTCAGTGGACGCGCTCGGTAGACCCATCCAAGCACGCTACGCTTGGGAGGATGCAAATCGGACGGCGATCATTGAAATGAGCGAGGCCTCCGGTCTATGGCGCATTGCAAATTCGGACCGCGATCCCCGCCGCGCCAATACCTTCGGCACCGGCCTGCTGCTCCGCGACGCCATCCAGCGCGGCGCCCACCGGATTCTGCTTGGACTCGGCGGAAGCGCCACTACAGACGGAGGCGCGGGAATGGCAACCGCTCTCGGCTTTCGCTTTCTCGCCGCGGATTCGGACCGCGAAATCGAACCATGGCCCTCCCGCTTGCACGAAATCGGCCGCATTGATGCAGGCTCGGTACCTGCACTGCCGGAGATCATCGCGGCATGCGACGTCCAAAACCCCCTGCTCGGGCCACGCGGCACTGCCGCGGTGTTCAGCCCCCAAAAGGGAGCCGACTCCGCAACCGTTGCTTTTTTGGAAGACGCGTTGGCGCACTTTGCGCGGGTGGTCGAGGGGGGACTCTCACGCGGTTGCGCGGACATGCCGGGGGCCGGTGCCGCAGGAGGGATCGGCTTCGGCTTGCTCGCCTTTTGCGGCGCTTCACTCAACCCGGGATTTGAACTGGTGGCCAAGGCCATGCAATTGGAACAACGGATGGCCGCGGCGGATCTGGTCCTGACCGGCGAGGGACGGCTGGACGCCCAAACCCTCGATGGAAAAGGCCCCGCAGGGGTCGCTGCAATGGCGCATGCACTCGGGAAGCCGGTCATCGCCTTCGCCGGATCCATCGAAGAACACCCCGGCATCCTCGCCCGGTTTGACGCCCTCGTCCCGGTGGTCGACAGGCCGGTCTC
>JBILKV010000040.1:0-29376 GCA_044376515.1 Chthoniobacteraceae bacterium
AGGCGAGGCTCCGGCTTGCGTCCAGGCTTGTCCCGGAGGGGCGATTCGAGTGCGCAAGGTGAGCGTTGCCGAATTGCGACAGGAGGCCCCGGAGGTGCGGATGCTTCCCACGGCGTTTCCGTCTGGCTACACACGACCCGCAACGCGCTATGTCAGCTCCAAAGGGGTGGCGTTGGAGGCGTGGGCAGTGGGCGGTGAAACAAGGGGGCCTGAGGAGGCACATCTTCCTCTTGTCTGGATGCTTGGTCTGACTCAGCTCGCTCTTGGGCTGGAAGTGTGTGCTCTTTGGAGAGCGTGCACCGGAGACATGGCGGGTGCGTTGATTTGGGAACGCGGGGCGGCGGTCCTGCTTGTGGGCGGATTGGTGGGCGCTTTCTTCCACCTCGGGCGCCCCCTCGGGGCGTGGCGGTTTTTTCTCGGTTTGCGCACCAGTTGGATGAGCCGGGAGATCCTTGCCTTCAATCTTGCCGTTCCGATGGTTTTGGGATCCGCGTGCTGCGCTGCATTTCTGGATTTTGCCGTTTTTCCGCGCTGGGCTGCCTGCGGAGCGTTGGGAGTCGCGGTGTGGACGTCCGGCATGATTTACGTGGACACCCGGCGGCTGGGATGGGGGCATGTGTCGGTGTTTGGCGAATTTTTGAGTACCGGCATGGGCTCTGGCGTTCTGGCGGCACTCGCGCTGGGCCACTTCGACCAAGAGGGCGCCGTTCTGCGGGGTGTGTTGCCTTGGGGCGCGGTGGCCTTGTGGGGGCTGATTGCTGTCTGGGTGGGAACGGCGGGGTTTTGGCTTCCCCGGGAAGTGCTGCGTTTTCGTGACCGCGTTCTGCCTGCCGCCCGCTGGATCGATGCGACGTGGCTGATCGTGACGGGCGCCTTGATCTGCAGTGCGGCCTGCGGGCATTCGGGCGACCTGCAGGGGGGTATCCTCGCGCTTGTTTTGGCCACGGCCTCCTTGTGGAGAAGATACGCGTTTTTCGTCGGCACACCCGCGCCGCGCATGCCGCTGGGAGGTCACCAATGCTGAAAGAGATTCTTGGCGCGTTGAGGGAATACGGCAGTTTGCGGCGCTTCGATGGGCCGTTGACCAGGGCCCTGCGGCGGGAAACTGTGGACGGCCTGGGACAGGTTCCTGTGCAGATGCTGCCTTCGGAGATCGTGGAGACGGTGTGTGGATTCTGTTCCACGGGTTGCGGGCTGTGGGTCCACCGGCAGGGGGCTGAACCTGTGAATGTGACCCCGGCCCGCAATTATCCGGTCAATCTGGGCATGGCCTGCCCCAAGGGGTGGGAGGCCTTGGCGCCGCTTGGGGCGCCCGACCGTGGAGTGACGCCCTTGTTCCGCGCCCACAAGGGGGGGGAGGCAAGCCCGCTTGGGTGGGATGAGGCGGTGGAGGTGTTTGTCCAGAAAGTCCGTCGCCTCAGGGACAGCCATGGGGAAGAGTCGTTTGCGTTTTTGGGCACCGGCCAGATGACGACTGAGGAAATGGCGCTGCTTGGAACGGTGTTCAAAGTTGGGATGGGTTTTCTTCACGGCGACTCCAACACGCGGCAGTGCATGGCGACAACACACGTCGCCTACCGCGAATCCTTTGGTTTTGATGCGCCTCCGTTTGCCTACAGCGATTTCGAGGAGAGCGACCTGTTGATCTTTGTCGGCGCAAATCCCTGCATCGCACACCCGATCCTTTGGCAACGCGTGTTGATGAACACGCGCAAGCCAACGATAGTTGTGGTCGATCCAAGACGCACCGAGACTGCGGCCGCCGCGCATCAACACATCGCGGTCAAGCCGCGCGGGGATCTTTGGTTTCTTTACGGTTTGGCGCGAGCGGTGGTTGACGCGGGAGGCGTCTCGCGGGAATGGGTGGCCGCCCATTCCGAGGGATACGCCGGGTTTGAACGCTTTCTGGATGCATTTTCCCCCGAGGCGGTTGAGGAGGCTTGTGGCGTTTCGGCAACCGTCATTCGGGCGCTGGGTGAAAGAATTGCCACCACCGAGCGCGTATCCTTTTGGTGGACTATGGGAGTCAACCAAGGGTACGAGGCGGTTCGCACTGCTCAGGCCATCATCAACCTCGCATTGATGACCGGCAACATCGGCCGCCCGGGAACCGGAGCCAATTCCATCACCGGCCAGTGTAACGCCATGGGCTCCCGTCTGTTCGCGATGACTGGATCGCTGCCTGCCGGACGTGAGTTTGCCGAACCCGGGGACCGCAGATTCACCGCCAACTGGCTGGGTGTGGACGAAGCCCGCATTCCGGTGCGTAAATCGATGGAGTACGACCGGATTCTTGAGGGAATCGATACGGGCAAAATCCGAGGTCTATGGATTATTGCAACCAACCCGGCACATTCGTGGATTGGTCGGGACAGGTTGCCAGAGCTGCTTCGGAAGCTGGATTTTCTCGTCGTACAAGATCTGTTCGCAGACACCGAAACCGCCCGATTCGCAGACCTGTATCTTCCCGCCGCAGGTTGGGGCGAAAAAGAGGGGACATTCATCAATTCCGAGAGGCGAATCGGTTACACCGCAAAGGTTGGAGAGCCTCCCGGCACGGCGCTGTCGGACTTCGAGATTTTCCAACGGATTGGAAAGCGGTGGGGTGATTGTCCGTGGCTCGATCGGTGGGGGAATCCGGAATTGGTCTTCAGGGCGCTGCAGGAAGCCTCGTTGGGCCGCCCCTGTGACCACTCCGGCATCAACGGGTACGCCGACCTGCGCGAGAACGGGGGTATTCAATGGCCGCTGCCGCGTGGGGAGGAAATGCCTCAGGGCGAGCGGAGGTTGTTTGAGGACGGTCGTTTTTTTCGGCCCAACGGGCGCGCGCTGTTTTGTTTCGAGGCGCCGGCGGAAAATCCTGAGCCGCCCGACGCGGAATATCCGCTCGTTTTGCTGACGGGTCGGGGGAGTTCCGCGGAATGGCATACCGGCACGCGCACTTCGCGCTCAGCTGTATTGCGTGCGCTTTCGGGTATCGCCGACCGGGTGGAGATGGATCCGGACGACGTTGCCGAGCGGGGCCTGAAGGACGGGCAGCGCGTATTGGTAGAGAGCCGTCGAGGGACGATGGAAGGCACTTTGTGCGTGGAACGCGGGGTGGGCCGGGGCAGGATCTTTGTCCCCATGCACGATGGCCAGGTGAACCGGGTCACCCTCGCGGTCTTTGATCCGTATTCGAGGCAGCCCTCTTACAAGGCGTGCGCCGTACGGGTCCGGGGTGCCGGGCCGGGGCTGGATTGATGGGAAGTTGCGTGGGGTGGGTGAAGGAGGAGAACAACGCCCCGACCGCGTTAAGCTAATCCCGCGCCTGCTGCTCTTTGAGGTACTCCCACAGGGCGACACTCAGACGAGCGCCAGAGGTGGCCCGTTGTTCACAGCCATGATCGGCACCACGCTCGTCCCGGTGTGTTGGCGGACCCATCGGGCCTGTTCCGTGGCACCGAGGAGCCACTCGGCGACGCCCTACGCCACCCGACTCGAACCGCCGCTTTTGCAGGCGCGTTGACGGGCCTGCACCCAGACGCCAAACCGCTTCGCCGCGGAGAGCTCACGCACAGATTCTGCCGAACAACCAAAAATTTTTCCGCTGAATCGAATCAGACACAACCGCGCAGCGGGGGATAGGCGAAGTAAGTGTGGAGGCCGCTACATCTAATGTGTGTGCTTCCGCGGGCGAGTCGACAGGGGTGGCGACTCGCCCGCATTTTTTTTGCCGTGGACGTCTCCGAGCACTCAACGGCTTTTCGAAAGGTGTTCCTTGTAGATTTGCAGTGAAGCTAGGCGCTCCGTCCCGTGTTCGAGCATCGGGAGGGGGTATTGCGGATGCAGACGCAGCCCCGGCGCCGGCGGCTGGTGGAGACGGGGGGCCGGCACGTCCCTGAGTTCCGGAACCCAGCGCTTGATGTAGAGCGCCGCCGGATCGAAGCGCTCGCTCTGCGTCCACGGATTCTGAATTCGGAAGTATGGGGCGGCATCGGTGCCGGTTCCCGCGCTCCATTGCCAACCGCCGTTGTTGGAGGCGATCTCTCCGTCGAGAAGCCGTTGCATGAACCATCGCTCGCCGGCGCGCCAGTCCTGATGTAGATCCTTGGTGAGAAACATGGCGGTGATCATGCGTACGCGGTTGTGCATGAAGCCGGTGGCCAGCAACTCCCGCATTCCGGCATCCACGATCGGAAAGCCCGTCTGACCGTGGCACCAGCGCTCATAGGCTGCCGGATCATGCTTCCAAGGCAACCTCCGGTAGGCCTCCCCATATTCCTGCTCCAACACCAGTGGGGCGTGCCAGAGCACTTGGAAGTAAAACTCCCTCCAGCAAAGCTCGTTGATGTAAGTCTGCACGCCGCGCCCCCTTTCCGCGCCCAATTCCTCCAAAAGCGCCGCCGCGCGGGCGTAGACGTGTCGGATGGAAATCAGCCCAAAGCGAAGGTCCTGGGAAATCCGCGAGGTGCCCGCCACGCCCGGCAGATCCCGTCTGGCGGCATACTCAACCACAGCTGACTCTATAAAGCGCTCCAACCGCTGTGCGGCCGCTGCCTCGCTGGCGGCGGGCAGGGCGGTCGTATCGGGCTGTAACCCCCAGTGCGAGAGGTCAGGCAAGGGCAGGGAGTGCAGACCCGGCGGTAGGTGCACCTTCGCCAAAGAGGGCCTCGGGGAGGCTTTCTCCAACTTCGCCCAGGCCCGTGAGTACGGGGTGAAGACACGAAACGGAGATCCGGAACCCGTCATGACCTCGTCCCGCTCGTGAAGCGCGACATCCTTGCAGAGGTGAAGGGCCACCCCCAGGTCGCGCGCCCGCTTCTCCAGGCGTTCTTCCACCGCGCGGCCAAAGGGGTCGGGATCCCGGTTGGCAAAAATCGCGGTCGCACCCGTCTCGCGGGCGAGGGCTGTCAACTCCTCTACGGCATCCCCGGCGCGCACCACCAGCCTCCCTCCCGCTGCCGAAAGCGCCCCGTCCAGCGAGGCCAGCGCCTCGCACAGAAAGCGCTGCCTGCCCGGTCCGGTCCATTGGTGCGCCTCCTTCCACGTGCTCAGAACATAGACCGGCACGACGCAACCAGCCGCCTTCGAGGCCGCGTTCAGGGCGGTGTTATCCGAAAGACGCAAATCGCGCCGAAACCAGTGAATCGCACAACTCATGGTCCGATCATGCCCGCCGCGGACCGTGTTTGTCGGCAGTGAATTTCAAGGAAGCGCTCCTTCGATGTACGCACGCCGAAGCAAACGGGACCATGCAGTGGGACGCCGCCCGGGGCGCACTGCCAACAGTGGCCTCCCCCTTAGAGTCGCTGGGTGCGCCTCCGGATCAAGCCGCGTTGCAGGATGTAAACCACCCCCAGCGCGGTGGCGGCAGCCACCCAAACCGAGATTCTGAGGGACGAAAACAACGATGAAGCCTGAGGGGTAATGATCGGGATCGCGCAAAACTTGTTTCGTCTCCCATCCGCACCCGGGGGGCTGAGCAGATCGATATGATTCTCGCAGCCCGCGGCGAGGCCGAGCAGCCGGATTTCGATGTCTTTGCCCACCCGCTTGCCCCGCCGGTTGGCAGCCTCGAACGGGGTCCACTCCACAACCGGATCCGCCCCCGCGCCAAAAACCAGATTTCCATAACGCACCACCAAATGCTCCGGTGTCACTTCTGGCGGGGCAGGAAGGACAATCGTGGCGGCGTTGCTCGAAACATTCTTCAACCGGAATCCTTGGAAAACGATCACGGGAAAGAACGCATTGACCAGGTTTTCCAGAGGCGGAAAGGCAGCCTGCTTTGGCGTTGTTCGATTTGGAGAGGTCGGGCCGGGCAAGGCCGCGGAGACGCCCTGCCCTCCCGACGATGTCGCGGGGGGCAGGGAGGGCGGGGGCAGGGCCGACTCTCCCACATGCAAACCGGAGGTCATCGCCGCAGGCTTTTTTTCTGTGACAGAAAGGTTGGGAACGTTTGTTAACCGGCCCCTATCCCTCGGCGCCACGTCCCGTGCATGGAGCGTCTCGTTGTGCACCAACCCCGGGCCGTTCACAAAGAGGGTACCGCCCAGAGCGGGGGGCCTCCCGCTCACGCCCACCTGTAGCACAAAACTTTCGCCCGGTTGGAGGCTTCGGGTCAGTTCCACGGCGTACGGAGGCTGGGAGGCCTGCTCGGACTGAAGGGGCCGTGTCGAGACTGGTGTCGTCTTGTTTGGTTGCACCGGCTGTTCCGCGGTCGGTTTTGGGGCGCCGCGGCTTGGGACATAACGGTTCAGTTCAGAATCCCACACGAAGCCCGGGATCGCTGCGCGCTCCTCGGACCTCTTCCGCGGCACGACCGTTGCCGGG
Source organism: Chthoniobacteraceae bacterium (assembly GCA_044376515.1). Taxonomy (GTDB): domain Bacteria; phylum Verrucomicrobiota; class Verrucomicrobiia; order Chthoniobacterales; family Chthoniobacteraceae; genus Chth-196. The sequence goes on from JBILKV010000040.1 coordinate 6,316, forward strand.
GCCGGCGGCGGAACCGGTTCCAACAGAGGCGCGGGTGCCCCCTTGGCTGGCGCCTCGGTGTCGCTCAGATGAAACGGCGGCGAGCAGCGGAAAGTCCAAGTCCCGCTCCTGCCTCCGAGGTTGGTGAAGGTGCGGCGTGCGTGCGATGCGGTTCCTTCCCCTTCAAACAGGAAGGAGGGACCGAGGCCGGAAAGGACGGCATCAAGACTCCACACGACCACCCGACGCATTCCCCCTTCCGAGGAAAGCAGGAGCGTGCCCCACCCTCCGGGAACGAGGCTACCCGCCCAGCGCATCGGAACCGCTCGCACGGTTCCCGCTTCAATCCGGATTTTGGCCTCGTGTTCGAGGGGCGGGCTGCTTTGGAGCTTCAGTTCGAGCGGCTTGCCGCCGGAGTGGGAGAGGATCAGCTCCGCCCGCTGCTCGCGCTCTCCGGACCAAACGAGGACCACCGGGTCTTTGGCCACCTCGACCCAGTCCAGCGCCTCTCCGCGCAGTTGCACCGTCGTTGGGGCATCCCCGGTGATCTGGATTTCCGTCTGTGACCAACCAGCCTTGGACGGCTTGAACACCACCCCAACCGCTTTGCGATCCCCGGGGGCCAGCGCATAGCTTTCGCCCCCTTGTTCTACTTCCCATGGGGGGGCCACCGAAAGCTTTCCCGCGGCGGGTTGATCGCCGGAGTTGGACAATTCCAGAGGCAACACGGCGGTTTGACCCACCCGGGTTGCGGGAAAATCCAAGGCCAGCGTCACCTTCAGCCGGGGGCCGATGTCCTTGATCTGGATGTGCGCCCGCGTGTCGGACGAGAAGCCCTTGGCGTTGGAGCACGCAAACCAGAAAAAATCCTCCCTGATCGCAAGATCTGCGGGCGGCATGTACTCGACCTCCACCGAGTCCCCCGCGGTCTGTTTCAACAGGCGAACGCTGCCGAACTCAGGCTCCTTTCGGATCATGAATTTCACCGGAGAGAGCCGAATGCCCGAGGCCTTGAGCACAATCCGTACGGGCAGCCGTCCCTCAACCTTCAGATCGACCGGCAGCAAAACCGGGGGGCCCTCTTTCGAATCAGCCGGCTTGGCATGCGCCAGGGCCCCGCCGTGAAAGAACGCGCAGATGCACGCGAGCGGCAAAGCCATGACGGAGCGCGAATTCATCGGAGAAAAACCACCGGGATCCTACCGCGCCCGCGGCTGATGGCAAACTCCGCGCCTTTTGGATTTTGCTTCACCGCCCTTCGCGAGTTGAATTCGCCCAATGAACAACCAAGAACCTCTCGTCGGCCTCATCATGGGCAGCGTGTCCGACTGGGAAACCATGAAGCACGCCGCGCAGGTGCTCGAACACTTCGCCATCCCCCATGAACGTAAGGTTGTCTCGGCTCACCGCACCCCGGAACTCATGGCGGAGTTCGCCCAGACTGCCGCCGACAGGGGCCTCCAAGTGATCATCGCGGGTGCGGGTGGCGCGGCCCATCTCCCCGGGATGGTCGCGGCTCACACTGTCCTTCCCGTGCTCGGCGTCCCGGTGGAAAGCAAAGTGCTCAAGGGCGTTGATTCGCTCCTTTCGATTGTGCAGATGCCGGCGGGCATTCCCGTAGCCACGCTCGCCATAGGCAACGCCGGTGCCCGTAACGCCGCCCTGCTGGCGGTTTCCATCCTCGCCCTCCGCGACGAGGAGATTCGGGAGCGGCTTCAAAACTTTCGCTCAAAACAGACCGCAGACGTCCTTGCCTGCGAGCTTCCGTCTCCAGATGCTTCGGAGCTATGAGCAAGCCGGCGATCTTTCTTCCAGGGAGCACCATCGGAATCATGGGAAGCGGCCAGTTGGGCCGGATGCTCGCCATCGAAGCCCGCAAAATGGGCTATCGGATCCACACCTTCAGTCCGGACCGCGACACCCCCACCGGACAGGTCGCGGACATGGAAGTGTGTGCTCCCTATTCGGACCAAACCGCCGTGCGCGCTTTCGCCGCGGGTCTCGACGTACTCACCTTCGAGTTTGAAAACGTGCCGGTTGAGTCCATCGAATGGGCTTCCCAACTCTGCGTGGTTCGGCCCGGTGGAAGCGTCCTGCACGCCTGTCAACACCGGTTGCGGGAGAAGGAGTTTTTGCGGGGCGCTGGAATTCCAATCACCCCGTTTGCTCCCGTTCGCTCTGCATCCGAACTCCGCGCTGCCGCCGGCTCGATCGGTCTTCCGGCGGTCCTCAAAACGGCCGCCTTTGGTTACGACGGCAAGGGTCAGAGACTCCTTCGGACCGACACGGAACTGACGGCGGCATGGCCCGATTTTGACGGCCAGCTTGCTGTGCTTGAAAAGTGGGTTCCTTTTGCAAAGGAAATCTCCGTGATCGTGGCCCGGGGCGCAAACGGCGAAACCCGCACATACCCGGTGTGCGAGAACGTCCACACCCACCACATTCTGGATGTCACTCTCGCACCGGCGCCGATCGCCGACTCCATCGCCGGCGACGCCGCCTCCCTAGCGGTGCGGACGGCCGAGGCACTCGGGCTCGTTGGCGTCCTAGCCGTGGAAATGTTTCTCCTTGCCGACGGCCGCATCCTGGTCAACGAACTCGCCCCACGCCCCCACAACTCCGGCCACTTTTCCTTCGACGCCTCCGTCACCAGCCAGTTCGAACAGCAGTTGCGCGCGGTGTGCGGACTCGGTCTCGGTTCCACAGCGTCGCTCGCCCCGGCTGCCATGGCAAACCTGCTTGGCGACCTCTGGATGCATGGTGAGCCCGACTGGGAGGCCGCGGCCTCCATGCCGGAGATCAAGATCCACCTCTACGGCAAATCGGATCCAAGGCCCGGCCGCAAGATGGGCCATCTCGTCGCGTTTGGTCCCACGGTCGAGGCCGCTGCCGAGTCGGTCCGCGAAGCGAGGCGCCGGCTCCGAAGGGAGGCCCCCTGATGCCTGCGCAGATCTTGGATGCATCGGGGCTCGGACGCGAAGCGGCCCTCGAAGCGCTCTGCGCGGAGCTGGAGCGGGGCGGGGTGGTCGCGCTTCCGACCGAAACGGTGTACGGCCTGGCCGGAGACGCGCTCAATCCACGGGCTGTGGCGCGCATTTTTGAGGTCAAGGAGCGTCCCTTTTTTGACCCGCTCATCTGCCACGTCCCGGAGCCGGGGTGGCTCGAGCAAATTGCGTCGATCCCCCCCGAAGTCCGCCCGTTGGTGGGCCGGCTCGTTGCCGATTTCTGGCCGGGCCCTCTGACCTTGGTCCTGCCCAAGCGCGCCTGCATTCCGGATCTGGTGAGCGCCGGCCTTCCCTCGGTCGCCGTGCGATGGAGTGCGCATCCCCTGTTTCAGGCAGTCGTCTCGGCGTTCGGCCGCCCCCTGGCGGCTCCAAGTGCGAACCGGTTTGGCCGCATCAGTCCAACGTCCGCTCCCCACGTGCTTGCTGAACTTGGCGATCGGATCTCCCTCATTCTGGACGGCGGCCCGACCCTTCATGGAGTGGAATCCACGATCTTGGCTCCCTGTGAAAAAGGCATCCGCATTGTGCGTCCCGGGCCCATCACCGCGGACGAACTCGCCCCTTACGCTCCTTTGGTCGAACCCAGCCACACCTCCGGAAAGGCCGCGGTTGTCGAGGCCCCCGGCCAGCTCAAAAGCCACTACGCCCCGAGCACCCCGCTGTTTCTGCACGCCGCCGGGAGAACGCCGCCACCCAGCAGGAGCGCCGGAATACTCGCATGGCAAAAGGCCGCTCCCGGATTCGCCGCAGTCGAAATCCTCTCCCCCTCGGGCGATCTGCGGGAGGCGGCCGCCAGACTTTTTGCAGCGCTCCGAATCCTCGACGGTGCCGGGTTGGAGTGCATCCACGCCGAACTGGTGCCCCCGACCGGACTGGGAGTCGCCATCAACGACAGGCTTGAGCGCGCCGCCGCAAAGTGAAGACCGCACATCTGTTGGCTTCACCGTTTCTGAAAAGTGGCTAATCTTCCACACACCCGTTCCCAGATGAAACCCACATTGCTTTCCGCTTTCTCCCTTTTTGCCGCCTCCCTCACGCTTTGCGCATCGGAGCCTCTGGTGGTGAAACTCTGGCCTTCAGGCGCACCGGAGAAGCCGGGCGTCCAGATCGAACCGGAAAAACGAATCGAACCGAAAAACGAAAAGGACGTCTTGCGCGTGACGAATGTCACGGAACCGACCCTGACTGTTTTCCGTCCCGCAACTCCGGTTACCCCGAATGGAACGGCTGTGCTCGTGTGTCCGGGCGGAGGCTATGGCATCCTTGCCATTGAACACGAGGGCACCCAGGTGTGCGACTGGCTCAACTCGCTCGGGGTCACCGCGGTCCTGCTGAAATACCGGGTCCCGGTCCGCGACAAAACGCCAGGCTTCGAACCCCTTCAGGACGCACAGCGCGCGATCGGTATCCTCCGTCAGAACGCACTGCAGTGGGGCATCAATCCAAAACGCATCGGGATCCTCGGGTTCTCTGCGGGCGGCCACCTCGCGGTGATGACCGCCCTTCATGCGAACGAACGGACCTACCCTGCAGACCCTGCCTTGGATGTCGCTGAGGCCACCCCAAACTTCCTGATCCCGATCTACCCGGCCTACCTCGTGGCCAGAGATGACACGACCACGCTGCTGCCGTCGGTTCAAGTCACGCCGGCCGCTCCCCCCATCTGCCTCATCCACGCCCATGACGACAACGGCGCCACCAGTGCCGCCGCCAGCGCCCTGCTGTATGTGGAGTATAAAAAACTGAATATTCCCGCGGAAGTGCACATTTTCAGCAGCGGCGGCCACGGTTTCGGAATGCGCAAAACTGACAAGCCGGTCAGTCAGTGGCATCAGCGTGTCGGCGAATGGATGCGCTCCATGGGCCTTCTGGATCCCGCACCCTAAAATGAGGCAAACCCGCCGGTTGCTTGCCCGTCGAATCCCTCGACAACGGGGAGAACCTCCCGCAACAATCCAAACCACCCGCAAAAAGAGCGCGTCCCTATGCAATTAAACGAAGAGCAGAAAAAGACGGTGGCAGAGTGGATCTCCGAAGGACTGAACTTGTCAGAAATCCAAGACAGGATGGGAAACCAATGGAACATCCGAATGACCTACATGGAGGCTCGGATGCTCATCGGGGATCTGCAACTGCTGCCCAAAGACCCCGTTGTGCCCGCAGCCGAAAAACCAACCGAGCAGGACACAGCTCAAGACGAACCCTCAGCCGAAGCCGCCGGGAACGGTCCGGGGGCCGTGAGCGTCACCACGGATACCATCGCGCGGCCGGGGGCCATGATCAGCGGGCGGGTGACTTTTTCGGATGGGCAAACCGGAATGTGGCACCTCGACCAGTTCGGGCGCTTCAACCTGACCCCTCCCGTGCCGGGATACAAACCCTCCGAGGAGGATATCCAAAAGATCCAACCCCTTCTCGACCGCGAACTTTCCAAAGCCGGTTTTTAGGGGCGTTTGTTCCGTGGCCAGGTCTGCCGTCCGCGGTGACTTCCCGACTGTTATTTGACAGCAACCTATTCCCGAATACGGTCTGTAGTGAGGCCGTGGCGGGTGCTGGGGGAGCAGCGGAGGGCGCCGTGAACGGTTTCACAGAAAGGTTTCAAAAACAGGCGGAAAAACAGGCGGAAAAACAGGCGGAAAAACAGGCGGATCTAATGATGCTTCCCCCGAGTCTGCGGGTCTCGAAGGCTGCGGGTCTCGAAGGCTCCGCTCCTCCGTATCACACTCTTTATCCAGAATGAACTGGAAGCCATCGGACAAATTCATGCAGGTCTCCGCTGGGCTCCTGCTTCTGACGTTCAGCGCCTTTTTTCTGTGGCGGGACACCCTGAAACCCATTTCGAAAGGTTTGGGCAAAGAAGGGATGCTTTCGGGGCACCTTAAACAGGGGATGCTTTACCTGACGGGGCAGGGGGAACAGGCTTCGGAGGAATCTGTCAACCGCGAGAAGGAAAAACTCCGCCGCGAAGAGCAAGCCCTGCAGCAGAAGCTTGAACAGCTTCGCAGGAAACGGGAGGCCTTGGGTCCAGCGATTCCAACCAAGTCCCCTGCAGGAGAGTCGCGACAGGAGACGCCGAACAAAGCCGACCAAGCCGACCAAGCCCAAGTCCCGGATGTTGGAACTCAAAGGTAGTCCGGAGCCAACTCAAATTTGAGAGTTCTAAGATTATCTTTCACCCTCCCCCCCCAAAAAAATGAAAGCCACGCGTGCAGCCTCGGATTTGCATCTCACCCGCCGGCACCTGTTGCAGGGTCTTGTTGCGGTCGCCTCCCAAACGGCTCTTGGCGGCGTATTCGCGCATGGGAAAGAAGAGGTCCGGATGCCCTTCGAGAACGGCTCAAGGGAGTTGGTTCAATATCCCCAGAAACGGCCGTTGATCCGCCTCACCACCAGACCGCCGCAGCTTGAGACGCCCTTCGCCGTTTTCAACCAGGGGGTGATTACCCCAAACGACGCCTTTTTCGTTCGCTACCATCTCGCCGATATTCCGTTGGAGTTGGATCCGGACACCTACCGCCTCAGGATTCAGGGCAAGGTGAACCGTCCTCTCGAGTTCTCCCTGGCCAGCCTCAAGTCGGATTTTAAGCCTGTTGAAGTCGTGGCTGTGAACCAGTGCTCGGGCAACGGCCGGGGATTTTTTCTGCCGAGGGTTCCGGGTGGGCAGTTGGGAAACGGGGCCATGGGAAACGCGCGCTGGAAAGGGGTGGTTTTGAGGGATTTGCTTGAAAAAGCCGGAGTTGCTGCCGGCTCAAGGCAGGTCCTTTTCAACGGACTCGACAAGCCGGTGAATGATGCGACCCCCGACTACATCAAGGCGCTTGAAATGGATCACGCGCTGGATGGCGAAGTGCTTGTCGCCTACCAGATGAATGGGGAGGATCTGCCGATGCTTAACGGATACCCGGTCCGTCTGGTCGTCCCCGGTTACTACGGGACCTACTGGGTGAAGCATCTGAGTGAAATCACTGTTGTGGACGAGCCCGACCAGGGGTTTTGGATGGGGACGGCCTATCGGATCCCAAACACTGCCGGGGCGTGCGTTGATCCCGGGACAGCAGCCAGAACAACCCTGCCTATTTCCCGGTTGAACGTGCGTTCTTTCATCACCAGCGTCGGCGATGGCGGCGTGTTCAAGGCGGGCAGGCAGGAGCACCTGCGGGGAATCGCCTTTGACGGCGGCGCAGGCATCCGGGAGGTGCTTGTCTCTGCCGATGGCGGGCAGACGTGGAAAGTGGCGGCCCTTGGACCTGATCTCGGCAGATACTCCTTTAGGGAATGGCACCTTCCGCTTGCCTTTGCCCGGCCCGGCCCACTTGAACTGCTTGTCAAGGCAACAAACAGGGTCGGAGAGTCCCAGCCCTTGGAGCCGCTCTGGAACCCATCGGGGTACATGCGGAACGTGGTCGAACGGACCTACGTTGAGGTGGTTGCCTGAAGCGATCGAGCACGCGGAGGCCGAGGCACTGAGATCTTTTTGCGGTCGGCCAAGAGGACGACAGCGGAGCGCGGTACGCAAGCGGACCGGAGAACGAAGCGGAGGTCACCAACGCTGGAACAACCACCCATTTGTCATGCATCGGCGATGCAGCATGAGGGGAGGGGGCACCGAGCTGAACCCGAAGGGATCTAACCGGAGCGGCGAGGAGAACCGGAGGGAGTTTTGCACCTACTTCGCCGAGGCCTCTGTCTTCGCGGCGCTTTGCGCGAAGCTCACCGTCACTTCTTGCGAGGCCACCGTTCCGGTGGGACCAACCGCCACGAGGACGTACTTGCCGGCCAAGTCGTCGTGCTGTTGATCGTGAGGGTGGGGGACGAACTCCAACGCCCGGGGACCCCGTCTTTTCTCCACTGGTAAAACATCGGCTGAGCCCCGTTCACGTTTGCCGTTAATATCAACGGATCCCCTACCTTGAGTCCGGTTGGCGCCACTGGCGGGGTGGTTACCACTGGCGGGACCCACACGACTAGTTCGCAGCGCGTGGTCACGGCCGTCGCACCCTTTTCGTTCCTCGCAACCATCCAGTAGACGCCAGCGTCACCCGCCTTCGCCCCCGAAATTGTCATTACGGCGGAATCCGCGCCTGAGACGACGCTCCCCGTGTCACTGGTCCCGCCTCGGAGGGGAACGCCGTTTTTGTACCACTGCAAAGTTTTCGCGCCCACCGCCCCAGCACTCAGAGAAAAAGTACCGGAACCAGCGGCATTACCCGGAGTGATCCGGAGGGAGGACACTGGAGACTTGGTAATTACCGGCCACCAGCCATTTCCGAAAATTGGATTGGTTCTGGTGTTTCATCGATAGTTCTAAGGAACACGTTTGGAATCAGCACAAAACGCGCCTGTTGAGTGGAAGAAATTTGTTATTTGGTCGGCCCGCCGCGGATCGCCTGCAGGCTTGTCTAAAGCGCGGTCTGCGGATCACTTTCCCTCCCCCGAGGCTGCCCCTCGGGGTTCAACGCTCGCGTTCCAACCCTCCAGAAGCACTGAATTTACAGATCCGTTCAACGACCCGGCTTACCCATGCAGAGAGGGCCGCAGCAGCGCGGTTGCCCGGTCTGCTTCCGATACTGCAAACACGGTGGATGAGGCCCAGGGTCACCATTTCCTGGCAAGCCCATGCAGGGGGTGCATCGGAGTCCTGCAGCCGGTTGAGAAACGGACGGAAAGTTCAGAAGGGTGACATCAATGGTCATTGCTCTTTGGCACCAAGCCGTCCGGTGGGCGCAGCTCTTCGGCCATGCAAGCAGGCATTGCGGGTGGCTTCCGACCCTGGTTGTGTCAAAATCCGAGTGCCCGTTTGGAGCCAGGTCTGGAGAAGCCGGGGGAGGTTGGGTCGATCGCGGGTGGGGTCGATCGCTTTTCCCACGGGAAACGGAGCATGGCGGATGGGGAGGGATTCGAACCCTCGGTACCCTTATGAGGTACACACGCTTTCCAGGCGAGCCCGTTCGACCGCTCCGGCACCCATCCCTGCAACCAAGCCTTTCCAAGATCCGGGATTGCCCAACCTAAATGCAAGCCCTTTCGGGGCGGGTGTCCTCCGGCGTTTGCCAACTGGGCTCCAAAATGACCGCAGGGTGTCCGCGAGCGGGAAAAAGAGCCGACCGGGGAGCCGGAATCGACACACTCTGGTTCCTAATTCCACCTGACTCACCGGTCCGCCAGACGGCTGATTGCAATCTGCCGGGCATCCTTTACAAGGAGCTCAAAAGGTTCGGGTTGAGAATGAATCCAGCGCAGTGTCTCCCTCGTTCCAAGCTGTGCCAGAGCATGAAAGGCGGCCACCCTTTCCGCCTGCTGTCGTTCGGCCGAAACCAGTCTCCGTGCGTGCGGCTCAACCTCCGACGCCCCCAATTCAACGGCAATTTGGAGTGCAACCACGCGCCGCTCGGCCGGGCCCGCGGCGCTTTCATCCACCAGTTGCAAAATTTGGCGACGAAGCCACTCCGCCTCGCTGGGCGATGAACTCAAGCTGTTCAACACCCGCAGAGCGGCGGATCCTGCCGCGCCGCCCCCCGAAGCCTCCACCAGCGCGCGCAGGCGCGCCACAGTGGAAAATTCTACGTGCCGTGCATCAACCAAAGCACCCAGATGATGCAACGCAAAACAACGGAGTGGCTCAAGCAATGTGTCATCCGAAGCAATCTCAAGGAGCGCCCTCTCGATCTCGGGATCCGCAGACGACGCGCTCCTCAGCCAGGTTAATGCCTCGTCCACCTCCAGCCAATTAGCGCCTATGCTCCGCCCCCTCTCACTGCAGGTTTCTCGGAGAAAATCCCAGACGATCCGCCTGTCCTCGGCGTTGGAACCCTTCGCATCCGTGCGCAGTACCTGCGATACCAGATCCGGAAGCTCCACAACTTCCCCTTCAAAGCGCCCCCCGTCCGCGCCCCCCAACCGTTCGGCGCCCGCATCCAACGGGGGCTTTTGATGAAGAACGCCCTCCTTTTCCCGCAGGAGGCCTGCCGCGGCCATGCGTGCGAGCAAAGCCGCTACCAAGGCCAATGCGAAAGGTTTCCGCCCCTCTGAGCCCGCGTCTTTCACAACCCCACCTCCAGCTGGAAACTCCAAAACTCGGGATGATAAACTGTCATCCCATCTGAATCGGTTCAGTTGGCCGAAGCGCGCCTGTGGACCGGAGGACGCAGTTCCCGGAACGGCCTTCCCTTCTTTACTGCACTTTTCTGATTTTCAGTTGTTTTTGCGCTTCTTTAAATGCGTGAGGCCCGTCCACCGCGGGTGGTATCCGCGTCGGTCCGTTCATGGTGACGGCCGCCCTTTTCAAGGGGGCGAAATCGCAAGAGGTCTCCGCGCTTGTGTGGTCCTCTGTGCGTCGTTACCCGGGTTCCTCAGTGCAGAGCGAAAATTTTGTGATCTTCAATCCCCGCTGTTTTCGAAGGGTGCGTCGATCCTGAGCAGGAACGCTTTATCGCCGCAAGGAGACAGCCGTGCAGGGGCCGCGTGCGCCGGCAACAGAAAGAAGTCACCCCGCCGGAATTCGGCCCTTCCCACGCGAATCGATCCTTGCGTTACAAGAAAAAACGCGCCGGCCAAGCCGCCGGCTTCGACAGCCTCCGACAGATGGACGCCCGCGATCGAAAAAAAGTCGCTCTTGAAACTCTGCTTGCTCAAGTCCGCAGAGAGAGAGGGGGCGTGATCTTCAAAATTGATGCACTCCAGAGACTGCTTGACGTGCAATTCACGGGGTAGCCCATCCGGACCCTTCCGATTCCAATCAAAAACGCGGAACGTCGTGTCGCTGTTTTGCTGAACCTCCGCGATCAAGCAGCCCGCTCCAATCGCATGAATTCTCCCCGCGGGAACAAACAAGCTGTCCCCGGCGCGAACGGGGATTCTGTGCAACAGAGGTTCAAACTCCCCCGTGCTGAGAGCATCTTCCAGCATCGGGCGGGTCACTCCGTGGCGGAGGCCGGCGAAGACGGCCGAATCCGGCGCGGCATCCAATACGTGCCACCACTCGGTTTTTGGCTCCCCAAGCCCCCGAGCGCACTCCGCCTCTGAGGGGTGGACTTGCACAGAAAGGTTCTCCCTCGCATCCAGAAGCTTCAGAAGCAGGGGGAACTTTTCGGATTGGGCCCATCCGGGTCCGAAGATTTCGGTACGGTGCTTAGTCCAAAGCGAGTGAAGGGAGATCCCCTCACAGGGTCCGTTGTCCACCACACTCTGGGTCTCCTCCCTGTCCACCGCCTCCCAAGATTCGCCGACCGAAATCCCTTCCGGAATGTCCCGGCCGAGGACTGATTCGAGAGCCCGTCCACCCCAGACCCTTTGCTGGTAACGGGGCGCGAACCGGAGTGCCGAGCTTGATGTGTCGAGTGTCATTGCGCGTAAGATAACGGAACAGTCAATGCGCGGATCCTCATTCCACCGGTCCTGCACGCCTCACCCGGGGTCGTCCGCACACCTGACACCGGAGATCTTCTCATGGAACCGCGCTTCCCGGCACGCGCCTTTGTGGCTGTCTCCATATCCTCGGAATCAGCGACAAAAAACGTGCCCTGTCAACCGTGCACCCGAATTGACGATGTGCCACCGCCCTGAGAGATTCATGGCCGCGCCTCTGTGCGCAATCAGACCCAAGCATCATGAAAGCCCTTGTCCTCACCCAGTACCGGAGTTTGGAACTCCAAGACTTACCACGGCCCGAACCTGCCGCAGATGAGGTTCTCATCCGCGTGCAAGCCTGCGGGATATGCGGCAGCGACGTGCACGGGTATGATGGCAGCACTGGGCGAAGGATACCTCCCTTGGTCATGGGCCATGAAGCGGCGGGAATCATCGCGGATGTGGGCTCGGAGGTTTCAGGTTTCAGGATTGGACAGAGGGTCACTTTCGACTCGACCCTTTCTTGCGGCCGCTGCTTTTTCTGCACCCGGGGGCAGATCAACCTCTGTGACGCGCGGCAGGTTCTTGGCGTTTCCTGCGGGGATTACCGTCGAGCGGGTGCGTTTGCAGAGTTCGTCTGTGTCCCGGCGCGGATCATCTACCCCCTGCCTGATTCGCTTTCCTTTGAGAAGGCCGCCATGATCGAGGCGATTTCCGTCGCTGTGCATGCGGTCGCCATCACTCCCATCCAACTCAACGACACGGCCGTGGTGGTTGGAACGGGGATGATCGGATTGCTGACGCTGCAGGCTGCAAAACTCGCCGGCTGCCAGCGCATTGTAGCCGTAGATGTGGACGAGGGTCGCTTGCAAGTGGCCAAAAGTCTTGGAGCCACGGATCTTGTCCTCGCCAACCAGGTCGACGTTCCCTCCACCGTGAAAGAGTGGACTTCCAAACGTGGTGCGGACGTTGCCTTTGAATGTGTCGGCACGACTGCAACCGTCCTTTCCGCCATCGAAAGCACGCGGAAGGGAGGGACCGTCACGCTGGTGGGCAACATCGCTCCGAAAATCGAAGTGCCGCTCCAGTCCGTTGTGACCCGCCAGATCAGGCTGCAGGGATCCTGTGCCTCGGCTGGCGAAATTCCAGCCTGCATCGATTTGCTCGCGTCCGGTAAAATCGACGTGACTCCGATGCTGAGTGCGTTCATCCCGCTTGAGGAGGCGCCGAGCTGGTTCGAACGTCTCTACCGCCACGAAGCCGGGTTGATGAAGGTTGTTGTTCACCCCTGACGCGTTCCGCCCTACCGACCAACCGACGTCTCATGCCGCCGCTTGGATATCCCTGGAGTTTTTCCACTCCGATGGGTCGGGCTGCTCGCGGCCCATTGCAACGCGACAGCCCCATGGCAAAGCCAAGCCGTCCGGAGAGACCGACGTCACGATTGGGATGAACCGAGCGCAACGGGGCGCCCTTGGGAGGGCGCGCCCCATTGCTCGGTCAATTCGGAAACCGCCTGCGCCGTGCGGGGCGGATCGAAGCTGGTTTCAAAAAACGGCGCTCATCCGTCCCCTTTGCCGATCTTCCTGCGGATCTGCCCCGGTTAGTTGACGTAAGCGGCCTCGTTCGAGAAGAGGAGGGCTTGGACAAGGGTTTCCCACGGGGAGAAGGCGATGCGCTGAACCAACTCGCCTTCGTTGACAATGGCGGATCGCGCGGTGTTCATCGCCTGTGAAGTCTTCAGGTTCTTTTGCGCCGCCTTTTCCGCCGTCTTGTTCAATTCGTTGGCCTCTGCCTTGACCGCGGCCTGCATCTTCGCCTCGGTCACCAGGAAGTTGATGGCTCTCTGGCGTTCCGTGGGGGTGGGGAGTCGCTGGAGCACCACCCGGTAGACGGCATTGATCCCTCGGTCCGTCCCGTCCCGCACTCCCTGAACGATTTCGGGCCGCTTCACGATGCTTTGCACAACTTTCGCCACAAAGGAGCTGTTCATCAGAAACAACGCCTGCTGGGGAACGATAGTGGAAGTCCGTTTGCTGTTGGGTTGGTCAGGGTTGGCCATGTCGAACTGCATGAGCAGGTCGGGCATTTCCGCCCGGTCAATGTAAGCGTAGATCGAGCGGCGGAAGATATACGGCTCCTGGGTGATGTTGAAGGACTGGCCGCCAACGGAATGATCCATCAGCCCGCCCATGCTGATGAGCGAGTCTCGGAATGCCTCGAAATCAAGCCGCCGCACGTTGGCCCGCCAGAGCAGCGAGTTGGCGGGGTCTGTCTTCTCGTAGTCCACGGTGCCCCGCTTGAAGGCGGTGTTGCTCGACTGCCGGTAGACCTTAGAAGTCATGATCGCTTTGTGCAGCGACTTGACGGACCAGGCTGGTTTGGCCGCGCCGAAATCTTCCATGAACCAGTTCGCGAGGAAATCCAGCAGTTCGGGGTGGGACGGTTTGCCCGCCTGATTGCCAAGGTCGTCGGGGGTCCTCACCAACCCGTCCCCAAAGTGGTGCATCCATACACGGTTGACCATCACCCGAGCCGTCAGCGGGTTGTTCTTGTTGGCAATCGACTGGGCCAGTTCCAGCCGACCGCTTCCCAGTCTGAAGGCTTGGGGTTTCCCTCCCTCGCTCAAAACCTCCAGAAAGCGCCGCGGGACCGTTCGCACCTGGTCCCCTTTTTTCGGGGCGTTTCCCCTGACAAAAACGGGAGAGTCCTGGGCGGTTGGCAGGTCCTCCAGCGCCATCGCATGGACCGGTCCGCCTCGGAAGGTCGTCTTGAAATTGTTGATTTGGGCAATGCCTCCGGTCCTCTCCAATTGCCCTCTGAGAGTGGTGGTGGGCATCTTGTTGCCCTCTTCCACGAGCCGGTCCATGGTGAGCTCCGAGGCGGCCACGAGTCGGAGGGGGAAGACGGCCAGTTCCATCGCCGCCTTGTCCGGGGAGTTGGAGAGGTCCTTCGAGGGGTCGGAGAACGCGGTGTAGTGGGCGGCCACCCGTGGTTCCATCTGGTCGAACAGCTTGCCCACCAGTTCCGAAACCGCCTTGAGGTCCGAGGGCAGAACCTTCTGGACCTTCAAGAAGGTAATCACCTCCGCATTGTAGGGCGTTCTGTCGCGCCCTTCGAGCATGGCATTCAATACCGATTCGCGATTGTTTTCCGTCACGACCAGCTTGATGAAGGGGCCGAAGACTTCGTCGTTGGGGCGCACCCTGTTGCTGCTGATCACCTTGCCGTTGAAGGTTTCCAGCTTGAACTTTGCTTGCAGCTCGTTGCCTTCCTTCATCTCCTCCGGCGTGGCACTCGTCCGCGTCAGCATTGCCGCCCGGAACGCGTTGGCTGCGTTTTTGCGGAACTTGTCCGAATATTCCCGTTGGATTTTGTAGAAGGCGGCGTAGGCGTTCTGCTCCATCTGCGCCACCTCTTGTTGAAACTTGAGGAAGGTCGGGGAGTTCGGATCTCCCGCGATCAACGGGCCCACCTTCGGCTCTGCGGTGCTCAGAAAAATGCCGCGCATCGCGTAGTAGTCCGCAGTGGTCACCGGGTCAAACTTGTGATCGTGGCAGCGGGCGCAGGCAATGGTGAGGCCCAGCAGGCCGCGGCCGATGACGTCAATGCGGTCGTTGATGATGTCATCGTTGAGTCTGAAGCGCTGGCCGACGGTCATCAGTCCGAGCGCGGCCAGGTTCTCCTTGGGGTTGTCGGGAATTTTGTCCGCCGCCAGTTGGTGCATGATGAACTGATCATACGGCATGTCCCTGTTGATTGCGTTGATCACCCACTCACGGTAGGTCCACGCGTAAGGATACTTGTAGTCCGCGATACGGTCGCCTTGGTTCGTGGTGTCGCCCGTCGTGTCGGAGTACCGGGCAGTGTCCAGCCAGTGGCGCCCCCACCGCTCTCCGTAGGCCGGCGAGGCGAGGAGTTGGTCGATCACCCGCACGTAGGCCGCCTCCGGATTCGGATCGCGGACGAACTGCTCGATTTGGAGCGGCGTGGGGGGAAGGCCGATCAGGTCGTAGAAAGCACGTCGCAACAGGACCTCCTTTTCGGCCTGCGGGGCCGGGAGCATTTCTTTCTCCTCGAGCTTGGCTAGCACAAACTTGTCGATGGCGTTGTTGCACCACGCTGCGTTTTTGGGGGTGGGGGGAGTCACTTTCGGGACGGGTTGGAAGGCCCAGTGGGATTTTTTGTCCGCCTTCCCCGGTGTCTTGGACGCCTCCCGCGGGTCCGGCGCACCCATGGCCACCCACTTTTTCAAATCCTCGATCTGCTCGTTGCTCAGCTTTTTCTTCGGGGGCATCTGCAGGTCGTCCTCCCAGGTAACGGCCTTGATCAGCGTGCTGTTCTTGACGTCGTTGGGCTTCAGTCCCGGGCCGCTTTCCCCTCCCTTGAGCAGTTCCTCGCGGGAGTCCATGCTGAAGCTGCCCTTGGTCTTGCCCTTCTCGGCGGAGTGGCATTCCAGGCAGTGGTTGGCAAAGATCGGGCGGATCTTGTTCTCGAAGAAATCCACTTGTTCTGGGGCGAACTGGGCGGTGACCGCCGCGCGGCCGGTCGGCAGGAGCAGCAGCAGGGAAAACGCGCCGAGGGCGAGCGCAACCGGGCGGCTCGGCTGGGAAAGGGGAGCGGTATGTCGCATGTTTTGCAGGGCGAAAAGTTTCTAGGCGATGATCTCCTTCACCACGTTTCCAAAGTTGTCGGTCAGGCGAAACTCCCTGCCGTTGTAGGTGTAGGTCAGCTTGGTGTGGTCGAAACCCATCAGCGCGAGGATGGTGGCGTGCAGATCGTGGATGTGTACCGGATCCTTGGCGACCTTCCCGCCGAACTCGTCGGTTTCGCCGTAAACGGTGCCGCCCTTGACGCCGCCGCCTGCCATCCAGGTGACCATTGCCTTGCCGTTGTGGTCGCGACCGGGGGTGGTGCCTCCGCCCGAGGTGGTCACCGTGCGCCCGAACTCGCCGCCCCACATCACGAGCGTGGAGTCGAGGAGACCGCGGTCCTTCAGGTCCTGCAGCAGCGCCGCGGCGGGCCCGTCAATACCCGTGGCCGCATCCCTGGCGTTTTTGGCGATGTTTTCGTGATGGTCCCACGTGCCGTTGCACACCACTTGGACAAAACGCACGCCCCGTTCAATGAGGCGCCGGGCCACCAGCAGTTTGGAGCCGTTCGCGCGCAGCGTGGGCGCCGGACTCATCCCGGTGAGGGGCCCCATGTAGCGCTCGCGCATCGCCTCGGTTTCCTTGGAGATATCGAAGGCTTCAGTCGCCTCGGTCTGCATTTTGTACGCAATCTCGAAGGCCTCGATGCGGGCCTCCAACTGGCCGTCCCGCTGGAGCATCGCGGCGTGCTCCTTGTTTGCGGCCGTCGCAAAATCCAATTGCCGGCGCTGGCGATCCAACGTGCTGAACTCGCTCCGGATGTTCGCCAGAATGGACGAGAGGCTTGCCCGCGGGTCGTAATTCACGTTGCACCCCTGATAAATCCCCGGCAGAAAGGCGCTTTGCCGGTAGGATGACTCTCCCCCAAGCGAAATAAAACCCGGCATGTTTTGATTCATGCTTCCCAGTCCGTAGGTTAGCCAAGAGCCCAGACTCGGTTTCGGCAGCTGCGTTGACCCGGTCATGAGCATCTTTGAGGCGATCCCATGATCCGGGATCTCGGTGAACAGCGAACGGATCACCGCCATGCTGTCAATGTGCTTGGCCAACTCGGGGAAGATCTCGCAGACCTCAATCCCGGATTTCCCCGATTTCGCAAATTTGAAAGGCGATCCAAATGCCACCCCCTCGTAACCCGGTATTTTTTGACCGTCCGCCCTGGTCAGTTCCGGTTTGGGATCCCAGGTATCCACGGTCGAGGGCGCGCCATAGGCGAAGATCTGTACCACTGCCTTTGCTTTGGCCGCAAAATGGGGCGCCTTTGGCGTGAGCGGTCCGTTCATTGCGGCGGTTGCGGCGGTTGCTGCGGTTGCATCAAAGGCGTTGATTCCAAAGAGCGCTGCCAGACTAAGGCCGCCAAAGCCGATGCCGCTGCGGGTGAGAAAGTCGCGCCGGGTCAGGAAGGCCGTGGCGTCAAAGTGGGGCAGGGGGGACCTGTCGGGGTTCAGCAGTCGGCCGGAGGCAGAGAAACGTTCCATGCCTCTCACGAACAGCAGAAAACATTCCTCGCTCAAAAACCAATGATCGGTGGGCCGCCGGTGCGGCGGCTCTGTCAAAAATGAGAATTCGGCGGTGCAACGCCAAGCGCGCCTAGATCGGCATGGCACTACCGGCACGCTTCCTTGTCGCGGAATTCTAATGGCGGGAAAAAGATGCTTCGGAGCATCGGAGCCTGCTGAGGGATCAACGGTTCCGCGCGGTTTCCTTTTGAAACGTCCTGCACCCCTTTGCTGTTCCCTGTAAGGCTCGCTCATTCTCCGGCGCCTCAGCGCCCGGGTTCAATCCCCAGGGCTTGGCACCCGGTGCTGGGTGGGCCAGCGTCAGAGAGGTGTGCCGCCGATCTTTTCGAGGAGGCGGTCCACGGAGACGCCCGTTTCGATCATTGTCTGAATTTTGTCGATTTTTTCCACATCCCCCGGAAGGGTCTTGATGGTCATCGAGTGGATGTTGCTTGCGACATTGTAGCTGTCCATGGGCGAACTGATGACCGGCAGGTGGGAGTTGCGAAGCAACTCCAGCACCGGTGCGTCGGGGAGCACGTCTCCGGAGAGTACCAGCCCGGCCAGACGGTGGCTGTCGGGCGCGTTCCGGTCCACGGTGGTGAGGGCCGCCAGCAGGATGTCCTCCCGGTCGCCCGGACTGATGATCAGGGTTCCGGGCGCAAAAAAATCGGTGACGCGCGCAGTGCTCATCGCTCCGATGACCACCTTTTTGACCTGCCTCCTGGAGCGTTCTCCTCCGTGTAAAAATCTGCCGCGGATGGATTTGCAAATCTGGCCAAGGTTTGGCTTGGCCAGTACCGGATCCTCCGGGATGCAGCCGAGCAGCTCGACCCCCAGCCGTGCAAGGCCGCGGCCCGCGAAATCCCGCACCAGCTCGAACTTGGAGGGCAGCACCTTGTTGATGATGGCGCCGATGACCTCCACCCCTTCCTGCTGAAAGAGGGCCTTGTTGAGCGCAATCTCGTCCACGGGCCGGCCGATTCCCCCGCGGGTCACAAGGACGACCTTGCTTTGGAGGAGCCGCGCCACGCTCGCGTTGGAGAGGTCGAAAACCGAGCCCACCCCAGCGTGTCCGCTGCCCTCAATAATGACAAAATCCTTCTCCCAAGCAGCCCGGTCAAAGGAATGCCGGATGCGGCGCACCAGTGATTCGTGGTGGGCCTCCTCGATGTACTTGCGCGTGAAATCCGGTTCCACCGCAATGGGGCTCATCGCCTCCAAGGGGGTGTGCACCTTGTAGGTCTGGTCGATCAGCACCGAGTCCTCGTCGATGTTCATGCCGTCAATGGTGACGAAACGCTGGCCCACGGGCTTGATGTACCCAATCCGGCCCAGCCGTTTGCGAAACGCCGCGAACAAACCGAGGCTGGTGGTGGTTTTGCCGTCGTTTTGTTCGGTGGCGGCGATGAAGATCCGCGGGGTGACCGTGTTCATGTGCAGATTCAGGTTCAGGCGCTGAGTTTTCTGTTTTCTATGGCGGTCACGCCGACGATCGCCGCCACCCCCAGAATGCTGTCCTCGGTCGCCCCGCGCGAGAGATCCGCGCACGGTCGTCCCAACCCCAGCAGCAGCTGGCCGTAAGTCTCAGCCCCCGCCAGATACTGGACGAGCTTGACCGCAATGTTGCTGCTGGCCAAGTCCGGAAAAATCAGCACGTTGGCGCGGCCGGCCACCAAGCTGTGCGGTGCCTTTCTGGCTCCAAGCTCCGGAAGCAGCGCCGTGTCCGCCTGCATCTCGCCGTCAATCTCCATCTCAACCCCCCGCTGGCCGGCCCTCTGACGCGCAAGTGCCGCGGCTGCCGCAACCTTTGCGGGGCCCGGAAGCCGGCCTCCGCTGTGGGTGGTGAAGGAAAGCATGGCGATCCTGGGCTTCATTCCGGTCAGGAGGCGGCAGGTCAGGCCCGTCTCCACGGCGATATCGGCCAACTGATCCACCGTCGGCTCGGGAATGACCGCGCAGTCTGCGAAAAACATCACCCCCCGCTCGCCATACCGCTTGTTGGATAGGTCCAGAGCCATGCAGGAGGAGACGCTCTTGAGGTGGGGTAGGGGGCTGATCAGTTGGAGAAGCGGGCGCAGACTGCTGGAGGCCTCCTCGTCCGCTCCGGTGACGATGGCATCGGCGTGGCCGTACTGGACCATCATCGCGCCAAAGTAGTTCGGCTTGGCCATGATGGATTCGCTCATCGCCGGCCCCAGATCCCGGTAGCGCTTAAGTTTTTCGAGCCGTTCGCAAAACTGCGGGAGGTCCTCCGCCTTCACCGGATCGATGATCCCGACGTGCTCGAGATTGACCTGCCCGCGTTCCGCCACCTCCGTGATCAGGGCACGCGGCCCCAGCAGGATGGGCGTGCCCAGGCCCAGCTTCACATACCGGGCGGCCGCCCGCTGCACCCGGGGTTCGGTTCCCTCCGGAAACACGATCCGCTTGGGGCTGCGCCGCAGCCTCTCGTAGACGCTCCCAATAAATTTGATCACCACCCAATTTTGCACGAGCGTGGCGCTCCGGCGAATCCCGAATTTCTCCTTCGCGCGCTTTCCTGCGCCCTCCCGGAGCGCCCCCCAATCCCATCCGCCTTGGTCTTGCGATCCCGCGACGGTTGGTCAAACTCCCCACCCACCATGACCCAGCAGAGACCCATCCCAGTCAGCATCCTCACCGGTTTTCTCGGAGCCGGCAAGACCACCCTCCTCAACTACATCCTCAGGCAGCAGCACGGGTACAAATTTGCCGTAATCATCAACGAGGTAGGCAAAATTGGCGTGGACGGCCAGTTGGTCGAACGGCAACAGGAGGAAATCGTGGAGATGAGCAACGGTTGCCTCTGCTGCACCGTCCGCAAGGACCTCGTCCGCGGGGTCCAAAACCTTCTCAAGAAAGGAGGGTTTGACTACCTGCTCATCGAGACAACGGGGATCGCTGAGCCCGGTCCGATCGCCCAGACGTTCCTGAACATCCCCCAGCTCCAGCAATTGGTACGCATGGATTCCATCATCACCGTGGTTGATGCCGAACAAATTCAAAAGCAACTCTCCGAGGTGGAAACAGCGGTCGAACAGGTGCGCATGGCGGATTTCCTGTTGCTGAACAAAACGGACCTCGTCGGGGAGGAGACCCTCCAAGCCGCCGAGGCCAGCATCCGCGAACTCAACCCGCACGCCACCCTTTTCCGGACCAACCAGTCCGCGGTGAACCTCCGGGAGTTGTTGGACATGCATGCCTTCGACGTGGACCGGAAACTCTCGGTCGACCCCAAGTTTCTGGACGAACTCAGCCAGCGCCACCACCACGAAATCAACTCGCTCTCCTTCGAGTTTGACCGCCCCTTCAGCGTCGAGGCCCTCGAGCTGTTTGTGCAGGAACTCTCGGAACGGGAGAAGATTTATCGCTCCAAGGGATTTCTGTGGATCAAGGGCAACCCGCGCCGTGCGGTCTTCCACGGGGTCAACAACCGGTTTACGCTCCTATGGGACAGGCTTTGGGAAAAGGACGAGTCCCGCTGCAGCCAGCTTGTGTTCATTGGCAGGGGACTCGATGAGGGCCGTCTCCGCCCCCATCTCGAACAGTGTGTCGCCAAATAGGGGGAGAGGTACCTCGGAGGGGGAGAGGTACCTCGGAGGGGGAGAGGTGCCTCGGAGGGGGAGAGGTGCCTCGGAGGGGGAGAGGTGCCTCGGCGCCTGCCGGGGCCGCACCCCTCGAACCCCTTGGTTGGCCCTTCCCCACCCGGGAGCCCCGCCCCGACGCTGAGAAGCGCGGAGCCCCGCCCCGACGCTGAGAAGCGCGGCTACCTGCTGCCGGTTCCTTGCAAATCGGCTAGCGCCATGATGCGCACAAGATCCGTGAATTTCGTTTGCGGCACCCAACCCAGCTTCGCGGCTGCCTTCGCCGGGTTCCCGATCAGCAGGTCCACCTCCGTCGGTCGGTAGTAACGCGGGTCCACCGAAACCAGCACCCGGCCCGTGGAGGCATCGATGCCGACCTCCTTCTCGCCCTCCCCCTCAAAACGGAGGGGAATCCCAACGTGTTCGAAGGTCAGTTGGACGAACTCCCTGACGGTCCGGGTTTCGTTCGTGGCGAGGACGTAATCGTCAGGGCTGTCCTGCTGCAGCATGCGCCACATCCCCTCTGTGTATTCAGGAGCGTAGCCCCAGTCGCGTTTTGCATTGAGGTTGCCCAGCGAGAGGGCCTCCTGCTCGCCGCGACGGATGCGCGCCGCCGCGATCGTAATCTTGCGGGTCACAAACGTGTGGCCGCGCCTCGGTGACTCGTGGTTGAAGAGAATCCCGTTGGAGGCATGGATCCCGTAGGCCTCCCGGTAGTTCACCACCATCCAGAATCCGTAGATCTTGGCCACTCCATACGGGGAGCGGGGGTAGAACGGGGTGCTCTCATCCTGCGGCACTGCCTGGACCTTGCCATAGAGTTCGCTGGTGGAGGCTTGGTAAAAACGGGTCTTGTCCCGCAAGCCGACCTCCTTGATCGCGTCAAGAAACCGGAGGGTCCCCAGCGCATCGACCTCCGAGGTGTATTCGGGCACGTCAAAGGAAACCTTCACATGACTCTGGGCGGCCAGATTGTAAACCTCGTCGGGCGCCGTCCGCTCCAGAATGCGGTTAAGATTGCTCGAGTCCGTCAGATCGCCGTAGTGAAGAAACAGCCTGCTCCCGTAGATCTCCGGGTCATTGAATAGATGGTCGATGCGGCCGGTGTTGAAGGAGGAGCTGCGGCGGACCATTCCGTGAACAACGTAGCCCTTTTCCAAAAGCTGTTCCGCGAGGTAGGAGCCGTCCTGCCCCGTGATCCCGGTGATGAGTGCGACTTTCATGATAAATGGTGGTGGGTTGTCGGAGGGTTGGCGGGCGAAGGCCACCCGGCTCGGGGAAGGCGACTAGGTTTTCCGCAGCTTTCCCGCGGCGATTGCGTCCAGATAGTCTTGGTAGGCGAGGGCCAGACCTTCCTCCAGGCCGATCCGAGGGGCCCAACCGGTGGAGCGGAGCAGTGAAGAATCCATCAGCTTGCGAGGTGTGCCATCGGGCTTGGTGGGGTCCGTCAAGATGGCACCCGGGTAGCCCACGGTCTTCGCCACCGTGCGCGCCAATTCCATGATCGAAAGGTCCAAACCTGCCCCCACGTTCACCCAATCCGGAGGGGTTTCAAGTCCGAGCAGATGAAAGCAGGCCGCTGCGAGGTCGTCGACATACAGGAACTCCCGGCGCGGAGTGCCCGTCCCCCAGATGTGCACCGCAGCCTCGCCGGCTTCCTTCGCGCAGTGAAACCGGTGGAGCATCCCCGGGATGACATGGCTGTTCTCGGGATGATAGTTGTCGCCCTTGCCATACAGATTGGTGGGCATGGCGGAGTGGAACAGCGCGCCATGTTGTTTCCTGTAAGCCGCGCAGAGTTTGAGGCCCGCAATCTTGGCTAGGGCGTACGCCTCGTTGGTGGGCTCCAGGGCGCTGGTAAGCAGCGCGCTCTCGGGGATCGGCTGGGGCGCAAACTTGGGGTAGATGCAGGAGCTCCCGAGATACAGGAGGCGCCTGACACCTGCAAGATGACATCCGTGCACAATGCTTGAGG
>JBILKV010000149.1:0-10519 GCA_044376515.1 Chthoniobacteraceae bacterium
CGGCGTTCCCCTGTCGGATGTCACCGGCGTCCGCTCCGGAGTGAACACCACCACGCTCGTCCTCAATGCGGTCTCCGCCCAGGACGCGGGCTCCTATGACCTGCTTATCAGCAGGGTGTCCGGTGGCTTGGAAAAGAGCCGGACCCTGAGCCGTTCCAACGTTTTGACCCTTCTCCAGCCCCCTGTCATCAAGGGGCTTACCGACCTCCTTGCGCGTCCGGGACAAAGGGTCAGTTTCGCCCCCCAGGTGGTTTCAAGCGGTTCCGCCACCACCAGCTACAAGTGGTTCCGCGGCACCACCCAGATTCCCAACGCGACCGCTCCGACGCTGGTGCTCGAACCCCCGGTTGTGGCGGATTCCTACTCGCTGGAGGCGACCGACGACAACGGAACAGCCCGTGCGACCGCTGTCCTCACGGTGGCCGACGTGCTTGCAGTGGCTCCGCTGCCGGCCTCTCTACGCGTCGAAGCCAGAGCCCGCGTCTCCTTGGAGGCTAAGGCGACGGGCGCGCCCGCAGACGGACTCATCCGCTACCAGTGGCGCTTTAACGGCACGGCAATCCGCGGCGCGGTGCGGCCGAAATTCGAGCTTTCTGCTGCGCAGATTGCGCACTCTGGAAAATATGACGTGGTGGTTTCCAACAACTACGAGCGCGTGGTGAGCGGGGCCTGCGCTTTGCAGGTCAATCAACCTTGGCGCATCGAGACCCAACCGGTGCGTGCAACCACGGTCAATCCGGGTGAGCCGATCCGGTTGACTGTGGCGCTCAACCGCACGGACGCGGTGAGTTTCCAGTGGATTCAGGGAGTGGG
This sequence comes from Chthoniobacteraceae bacterium, assembly GCA_044376515.1. Lineage (GTDB taxonomy): Bacteria > Verrucomicrobiota > Verrucomicrobiia > Chthoniobacterales > Chthoniobacteraceae > Chth-196. Next base: position 814 of record JBILKV010000149.1, read on the forward strand.
TCGGAGTTCCAAGGCGCTGGCGGGTCAAAACGCTCCGACGCTGCTCCTGCCTGCGGCGAAACCGACCGATGCGGGAGTGTACGCTCTCGTCGTCACGACCCCCACGGGGCGGATTACCTCGAGCTTGGCGAGGGTGAGCGTAAACCTGCCGGTGACGATCGTGCAGAATCCTGCTTCGCCGCCTGTGCTCAGGCCCGGCGAAAGCCTCAGCCTCACGGTGAAGGCGACAGGCACCGGTCCGTTCGCCTACCAGTGGTTGCGAAACGGTGTTCCGGTGGCGGGTGCCAACGGGGCCACCTTCTCCCTGAGTGCGATCTCCGCTGCGGACGCCGGTGACTACCAGGCCGGCGTGACCAACATGGTCAGCGAGACTCCGGTGCTCTCCAGCGTGGCGACCGTCAATGTGGTTGCGGCACCGCTAATCACGAGGCAACCAGCCGACCTGAAACTTCACCAATGGTCCGACAAGAATGAGACGGGTGCGTTGCTCCCCAAGACACGCGAGGAATCGCTCCGGCAGGGCGCGTCGCTGGACCTTTCTGTCGGAGTCACCGGGGATGCCTCGCCTGATGCGGTCCTGGGGTACCAGTGGCGCCGTAACGGCGTGCCGATCGCCGGGGAAACCAGACCCAGCCTCAGCCGTGATTTCCTCAGTGTGTATGACACCGGCACCTTCGACGTCGTGGTGACCCAGACCCTTGGAAAGGTACTTGCAGGCTCCGTCGTGAGCCGTCCCGCGTTGGTCGTTGTCCATGAACGGCCCGTCTTTACGCTGGCTCCTGCCTCCCAGACGACAGCCCTCGGCGGGACCGCCACTTTCCGCGCCGTGACCGCCGGAACCCCCCCCTTGGCTTACGCGTGGAGAAAGGCTGGTTCCCAAGCGGTGTTGGGAACCTCCGACATGCTGACACTCTCCGGGGTGGAGGCCAACAGCTTCGGGGAATACACCCTCACCGTGACGGGGCCCGAAATCTTCACCGGTTCGGTCAACTCCACCAAGACCGTCTCCGCCACCGTCAAACTGGAGCAGGGGACCTTCGCTGGTGGCTCCGCCTTTGCCGTGTTGCCCGCCGCCTATGTGGGAATTGAAAAGAGGGCCGCACGGTTGGTGGCGCGCGCCGCGGACGGTTACCGGATCGAGCGTTGGGAACGGCTTGCCACCGCCGGCACCTCGCTCAACGCGCAGGTGATCAGCGCGTCCAGCACTGGTGCGCTGACGCTGGATGGCGGCACGCTTGTGCTGGCCGCGCCGACTGCGGATGCGGATTCAGGCACGTACCGCGCGGTTGCCGTGGCCCTTTCGGGCGAGGGCGACCCCGTTCCCTCCGGATGGGTTAGTGTCTACTTCAACCTGGAGGATCCGCTCTACAAGGCTGGCTTCCGTGCGGATGCCGTTGCGGTTGAGGCGCTGAAGAACACGCAGGTGGTCTCTGCCAAGGAGGATGGCTCCGCCACGCTCCGGATGTATCCCATTGGCGAAGGCCTCAGCTTTGAATGGCGCAAGGAGGGCGTCGGCGCGCCGCTTGCCAACAGCAACCGGACCGCACTGACCCTCCGCAACCTGAAGAAAGAGGATTCCGGTCTCTACTACGGCTCGGTGCTCATCCCCACGGGCACGTTGGAAAACGGCAACCCCGGGGTGGTGCGTCGCGAGACGATCGCCTATCAACTCATCGTCCAACCGCTTGCCGTGATCGAAAAGGATCCCGAGAATCAGGCGCTGCTGCCGGGACAGACGGCCGTCTTCAGCATCCAGACCGTGGTGACTCCGGATACGCGTTTCCAATGGTTCTTCCAGCGTGCGTCGACTACCGAATGGGTCGCGTTGCCGGGAGCCACAGCGGGCGCGGGCAGCCTGAGCACCTGCCAGGTGCGCGACATCCGCGAGGTGGACGAGGGTTTCTACCGGGTCGAGGTCACCAACGGCGCCGGCACGGTCTCAAGCGCCGCCGCACGTCTGGTCGTGCGGGATCCGGTTCAGGTGCGCTTGCTCACCACTCCCGGGGCGGATTCCTCGGGCCAGGTGGCCATCAATCCAGGCTCGCTGCTCACCCTCAGGGCAGACATCGGCACGGCCGTCGCCGCCGAGGAGTTGGTCGGGGATGAGAAAAACCCGCCCGTGTACGTGTTCCGGCGTCAGAAGAAAAACTCGCGCAGTTACGAACTGCTCTCCAGCGGCACGTCCGGCACCTACACCCTTGCGAGCGTCCGGGAAGAGGACGACACCTTCTACACCGTCAGTGTGGAGGGCAAAGTGAACGGTCAGGTGACTTCCCTTCCGGTTCGGGTGAGTGTGAATGATCCCGTGGTGTTCGGCTCCAATCCGTTGAAGGTGATGAGCTTGGTGAAGGGGGAAAGCGCTGCTTTCGGAGTGGTGGTTGCCAAGGGTTACAGGCCTCAGTTCCAGTGGTACCGCCGCCCGCTGCCGGGCGCGTCCAGCACCGCGCAGGAATGGCAGTTGATCGGTGGCGGCACGGCGGCGACCTACGCCATTGCCTCGGCCGGCACACTTGATTCCGCCAGTTACGGCGTCGTGCTCTACAACTCGGTCAATGATGCTTCGGGCAAGTCGTCGAGCGCGCCGCTCCGGGAGCGTGTCCGGGAGATTGCCCGCGTGAGCGTCAAGGGGCCGCCCTCGGCAAGGATTCTCGGTGCACCGGCCGGACTGGTTGCGACACAGGGAGGTTCCCTGGTTGTCTCGGCGGAGGTCTCCGACACGGCCGGCGGCGTGGTACAGTTCCAGTGGCGCAAAGACGGGCGTCTGGTGTCCGGCGGGTCCGGTGCCGCGGGAAGCGTCCTGGTGCTTCCGGCTTCCCCCGCGTTGGTCACCCTGATGAAGCCAGCGGTCACATCCGCCGATGCGGGGCAGTACGAACTGCTGGTCTCAAACGCGAACGGCGCCTCGCTCTCGGAGGCCCCGCGTCTGGTAAGCATTGCGGAGCTGCCCTCCATCGAGTTGCTTTCCCGGCCCCAGGCGGTTGCCTCCTCCGTCAACGGCACGGCGACCTTCCGGGTGTCGGCCAAGGCCAACGGGCCGCTCAAATACCAGTGGCAGTCGCTCTCGACGGCCTCCACTGCCACGTGGTCCAACGTCGGGGACGATTCCCCCGTTCTTTCGGTCAAGGCTCTGGCTGAGGACAATGGAACCAGATTCAGGGTGGTGCTCTCCCTCCCGAGTGTTGATTTCACTTTGCCCGAAACACCCGGGGCCGAGCTGCGGGTGTCCGCGCCTTCGGATGTGAAGATCGTGCGGCAACCCCTGTTGGTTTCAGGCGGCCGTCAGCTGTCGGTTGGTCTGGCCACGGGCCGATTGGAGGCGGTGGCGGAGGATGTGTCCGGCGGCACCACGCTCGTCTACCGGTGGAGGAAGGACGGGGAGGTGCCCGCGGACACGCGGGCCAAGACCACAGGAAAGGCGACTGGAACCGCAGTGCGTGGAACCGACGGCAAATTTGTCATCAGTTATGATCTGCCGACGGTCGACAATGCCAGCGACGGCCTCTACGACCTGGTGGTCGAAAACGGCGCCAACTTTGCGAGCAGTGAAGCGCTGCCGCTCACCGTGGATCCGAAGATCCTCTCCCTGGAGGTGCCCGCGCTGGTGAGTCCCGGCGACGACGCCAAACTGGAAGTCAAGGTGGCCGGAAGCGGCGCCTACACCTACCAGTGGTACCGGAACGCCACGGAACGGGTCGGCACCTCGAGTCCTAAGCTGCTCATTAGCAGAGCCACGCCGGCAAGCTCGGGAACCTATTCAGTGGTGGTCACCAGTGGGGCGAATGTTTCAAACACGAGCGCCGCCCTTCCGCTCGTTGTGGCGCGCAAGGTGTTTATCGTGGATCAGCCTTCCTCCAACGGGGAACTCAAGCAGGGTGATTCGCTCACCCTCAAGGTAAAGGCTGACGGGGACGGTTCCATCGCCTACCAGTGGTTGAAGGACGGAGTGCCACTCCCTTCCGCCGCCTCCGACACCTTCAGCGTCTCCAGTGTCACCTCCGAGGATGCCGGTCTTTACCAGGTGCGCGTGAGCAACGCTGCCGGTTCCGCCATGAGCCAACTCGTGGAGGTGAAGGTCAAACAACCCCTCTCCGTCACTCTTCCGCCCACGCAGCAGGTCGACCGGGGACAAAGCGCAATCCTCGCTCCGAAGGTGCTTCCCGCTCCGGGGGCCTCCGTGGTGTACGCCTTCCGGTGGTTCCGCAACGGGGTCGAAATCCCGGGTGCATCGTCCGAACAATACAGAATCAGTCCGGTGACGGCCGCGGATGCGGGGGCCTACACCGTCACGGTCACCAATCCCCAGACCAACGAGTCGGTAACGAGCTTGCCCTCGGAGCTGCTGGTGCGGATGTTGCCGCAGATCGTCGTGCCCCCCGCCTCCTTGACGGTGGGTGGGGACGTCAGGACCGCCTCATTCGCGGTGGTGGTCAGCTCCACTCTTTCTGTCTCCTACCAGTGGACCCGCACCCGCAACGGGATCGAGAACAGCGTCGGGAGCAACTCCCCCTACCTGAAGCTCACCGACCTTGGCGAATCAGGATCCTCCTCCATCAAGGTGACGGTCACCGATGCCCATGGCTCCGCCTCGGCCTCCGCAAGGCTGACCGTTGGGACGGCCTCGCCCAAGCGCGAGAACGCCGGGTCCGTCGGGGTTTCCCAAGCCTATGCCTACGCTTCCTACTGGATCTTCTGGGCGGATGCGCTGGGCACCAGGCGCAACGGCATCTACACCACGGATTCCACAAGGGGCGGTTACTGGCTGATCGAACGGAAATCCACCGGAACGGAAGCCGACCGGGTTGTCACTCCGGGAACGTCCGTCTGGATCTGGGGCGATTCGGAGTTTCCTGCATTGGATCCCTACGTCGATTCCTGGATGCCGGAGAACCAGTCGGTGTTGGATGCCCTTGACAGCGAGAGTTCCGACTTCTCGGTCCTCGCCCGGGGCGACAGCTCCAATTTTGCCATCAGCGGCCGCGTGGAGCCCTCGGGTGAGGCTGCCCTCTACGGCGCTCCCGCTGCAATGGAGGGCGCGTATGAAAACGACACCTTTGGACGGATGGAGGTCAATCTCGCCTGGGATGCCGGACAGGTGCTCTACTTCGACGGAAATTCGGACATCGAGTCTGTCAAGACGCAGCTCAAGACAATGCTTGCGGAGGAACTGGCCAAAATCCAGGGGGAATAGGCCGACTCGACTCTAACCCCGGCCGGCACGTTTGGCGTACCCAGCCAAGCGGCGGCGCCGGTCCGCGGGACGACCTCCCCTCGGAGTTGCGCGAACAGTCCCGCCCGGTTTTTTCAGGGCACCTGCGTCGCGTAAACCGCGGTTCCGCGGGGGCCCTGTTTCTCCCTGGCTCCCCTAGGGACGGGCAGGTGTTGCGCAGCGCGCTGGCGCGCCCCCTTCCGCGGGATCCTCCTCGTCCGCCATCAGTGCGAAAGGTGGCGCTTCTGGCGTTTGGCCGGAGTTGGTTTTGTGGTTTGTGGGGCGGGGAATTCCGAGGCAAATCCGGTGAGAAACCCGAGGCGTTCGCGTTTGATCCCACCGCGGAACCAGTCGGAGTGCAGCACTTCGCCGACATCCGGCACGCACCGTTCTTCGGAAAGGTACCGGTAGAGGTGCTCCGCAAGGGCCACCAAGGCGATGGAATGGGTGCGTCCGAGTCGTGCGCCAAGCCAGTCACTGAAGCGGAGAAAACTCTCAAACGGTGAAGCGCCTCCGGACCACAACAGCGGCAGTGTCCGGGTGAAGCGGCCGCTGTTGGCCAGCAGGTCCCAGAAACGCGCAAACCGGCGGATGCGCTGGAGCGTGGCGAAGTCCATCTGCCTGTTGCAGAGGATCTCGTAGGGCGCGTGCGGGCTGTACTGCATGCCCCATTCACGGTCGTGGCGTACAATCGGCGTTCCGCGGAGTCGCTTGAGGATGCCGACTTGGATTTCCTGCGGCTCCATGGCCAGCAACCGGTCGAAGCCGTGCCCGAAACTTTCAAGCGTCTCGCCCGGAAGCCCGGCGATCAGATCGGCGTGAATGTGGACGCCGGTCTGGGAACGGAGGAAGCGGAGGTTGTGTTCCAGTTTGGCGTAGTTTTGACGCCGGCTGATGTTTCTGGCGGTCTCCTCGTTGAAAGTCTGGATGCCCACCTCCAACTGCACCCCTCCCGGAGGAAAACGTGCGAGCACCTCCAGCAGGGCCGCCGGCATTCGGTCCGGCACCATTTCAAAATGGACGAACATCCCCTCCCGCCAGCGTTCCAGGAAAAACTCCAGAATAGCGCGGCTCGTCTGGAGGTTGAGGTTGAAGGTGCGGTCCACAAATTTGAAGACGCGTGCGCCGCGATGCAGCAGCGTCTCCAGCGCGCCCAGAAAGCGCTGCAGGTCGAAGGCCCGCACGGGCGTGTCCAGCGAGGAAAGGCAAAATTCGCACGTAAACGGGCACCCGCGCGAGACTTCCACGTAAAGCACCCGGTGGGCGATGTCCTCGTCGGAGTAGAGGGCGTAGGGAAACTCCACCTGTTCCAGCGGGGGCAGCGCCGCGTGGATCACCTTGGGCGGGGGGGGGCCGCCCGCGAGCAGCGTGCGGCAAACCTCGGCGAATTTCAGGTCGGCCTCCCCGGTGATGACGTGATCCGCCCATTCGGCGACGGGGTGGGTGTCGGCCTCATGGCTCACCTCCGGGCCCCCCAGAATCACCACCGTCTGCGGACTCACCCGCTTGAGGATCGCAACCACCTCGGTCATGGGGGACACGTTCCAAATATAAACCCCCAAGCCCACGATTTGGGGCCGCAGTCCGAGGATTTCGGCGGCGATTTCCAGCGGGCGCTGCTTGCTCTCAAACTCGACGATCCGGGTGCGTTCCCGAAGCTCCCCCATGTTGGCCAGCAGGTAGCGCAAACCCACCGCTGCGTGGATGTAGCGTGCGTTGATGGTTGCCAGAAGAATGTCTGCCACGGGGGGTATGGTGCCGTGATTCGTGGCGTGATGCCCGCGCTTTTTATACCACGTATCTGATTTTTCTGGATTATGACCGGTGGGAACCCCGTGCATTAATCCTTCCGCCTCGTTGAGAAAAGCGGCGCGGATTTTCGCCAAATCCGACGCCCCGCAAGGGGCACTTCTCTTTCAGCCCATGGCAACGCAATGGGAAAACCGTCGCCAAAAAAGAATACGCCCTGAAAGGGCACCCTCACCTGCCCGGTCCATCCGGAAGCGTGGCTTCCTCATGGAGGCGCCCAGGGCTTCATGTTTGATAACGGATCAAACCCACGGCGTTGCCATGGGCTGCGAGTGGCCTACCCCTTGGGGCGGAAAAAACTCCGGTTATCATTGAGAGTTGGTATCACCCCTTGTGTGTCGCTTGGACGGAGCGCCAGATCAGGCGCAGGGAATCCACGCGCAGCCTGGCGGCCGAAAGGACCGCCGCGAGTGCTTCCTTTTCTTGCAAAAGCCGGGCGGTTTCCTCGGGCCGCACGTGGTCGTTGAGTTCGCGGAGTTCCTCCAAACGGTCGATTTCGCCCTGAAGGAGTTGGTGCATCCGCGTGCTCGCGGCCTCCACAAGCGTCTGCATGCGGAGGCGCGCCAGTTCCTGCGCCTTTTCCAGCATGGCGGGGACCAGCTTTTTGCGGACGACCGCCTTGTCGAGAAGGGACGTGGGATCGCCCTTTTCGAGCGTGATGGATTCCGGCGGATGCGCCTCGGTCAGGTCGCTCAGCTCATGGTCGACCAGGACGCGCACGGGCGTCGCGGGCAGAAAGCGGTCCGCATGCAGCGCGGGCGGGGCGACGCACTCGACCACCAGATACACCTCCAACGCAAGCGACTCCTTGTCGGCCCCCTTCCACGCGCCGAAGGCCGCATTGCCGAAGTCGCCTCCAAGCAGCGCATCAAGGGTGCCCGTTGCGAGGGGATGGTCCGCGTTGAGGAACGTGACGTCCTCCCGGAAAAGGGCGCGTTCCCGCTGAAAGGTGACCGAAAGGCCCTCGGCGGGGAGCCCCGGCAGAGGCTCCTTCATCAGCGGTCCGGGCTGGAGCTGGTAGGAGCGGTGGCCGCCGCCCATGTCGTCGGCGTCGGCACCGAAAAAGTCGATCATGCGGAGGAAAAACCTCTCGAAGGCCGGGTCCGCGTCGGCCGCCCGGAGCTTCTCCAGCACACCTTCGGCCTCGTCCTTGCGGCAGGAGTTCCACTCCAGCAGCCGGTCGTAGCCGCGTTTGAGGCGGACCCCGATCTGGTTGCGCAGCGCGACGGTGCGTTTGAGGAGGGCCTTGAGTTTCGCGGCGTTGAACTGTCCGCACAAGGCAAGCAGGCCGTCCGCCTGTGCCGTTGCGAGCTCCATGGCGCCGTGGACGTTCTCCTCGAAGGCGTTGAGGCCCTCGTGGTACCACCGCGCGTACACCTCCTCCTCGCCCCCCGCCAGATAGGGGACGTGAATCGAGATGGTCGAGGTCTGGCCGATCCGGTCGAGGCGCCCGATCCGTTGTTCGAGAAGTTCCGGGTTGGCCGGGAGGTCGAAGAGGACGAGGTCGTGGGCGAACTGGAAGTTGCGCCCCTCGCTGCCGATTTCCGAGCAGATCAACAGGCGCGCCCCCTCGGGTTCTGCAAAGAAGGCGGCGTTGCGGTCGCGCTGGGTGAGGGTGAGCCCCTCGTGAAAGATGCCGCACCGCACGTTGATCTCGCGGAGTAGTTCGCCGTGGATGCGCTCGGCCAGCGGTTGGCTTTTACAGATGACAAGAATCTTGAGGTCCGCATGGCGGCGCACAAATTCCGCGAGCCACTTGACCTTGACCGCCGCCCCGGTTTTTTCCCCCGCCGCCTCAAGCCTCACCAGGCAAGCCTCGCGCTTTGGAAACCCGGCGAGCGCGGCCCGCGTGTTGCGGAACATCACCCGACCGGTGCCGAAGGCGTCGAGCAGGGCGGTGATGAGGGCTTGCCGCTCCGGTGCGTCGCCCGTCTGGGCTTGTTTGCAGAGGGCGCGGATGCGTTTGGATTTCGCCCCGAAAAGGGCGGTGTCGGCTTTGGACGGCGGGTGGCCTTCAAACAGGCGGCCAACGGCGGCTGCCACCTTCTCGTAGTGTTCGCCCTCTTGGAGAAAGGTTTTTAGCTCGGAGTAGCGGGCGGGATCCAGCAGGCGCAGTCGGGCGAAATGGCCTTCGGGGCCCAGTTGTTGCGGGGTTGCGGTGAGCAGCAGGAGGGCGGGGGTGTTTGCGGCAAGGCGCTCCACCAGAGTGTATTCCGGGCTTGGAGCCGTGGGCGACCACTGCAGGTGGTGTGCCTCGTCCACGACAAGGAGATCCCAGCCGGCGTCGGCAGCCTGCTGTCCACGGGCCGGATCGTGGGCGAGGAAGGCGAGGCTGCAGATGACCAACTGACTGTCCAGGAACGGGTTGATGCCAGGTTGGTTGCATTCGATGGCCGTGCAGCGGTCCGCGTCAAACAGGCTGAAGAGCAGGTTGAAGCGGCGCCACATTTCGACAAACCACTGGTGCACCAACGTTTCTGGAAGCAGCAGGAGGATCCGCCCGGCACGGCCCGTACGGTGGAGCCTGTGCAGGATCAGGCCCGCTTCGATGGTTTTGCCGAGGCCGACCTCGTCCGCGAGCAACACCCTCGGCGCTCTGCGGTTGGCAACTTCTCCGGCAATGAACATCTGGTGTGGCAGGAGGTCGACGCGTCCGCCCACGAGGCCGCGCACCGGGTTCTGGAGCAGTTC
>JBILKV010000150.1:0-10453 GCA_044376515.1 Chthoniobacteraceae bacterium
CTCTCGCGGAGTCGATTACGAAACCTCGGAATGGTTGAGGCACTCCAACGCTGCGTCCGGCCGGATTGCGGTTGGACGGGGGGCGACTCGGCGGCGCTCTTGTCTGTAAAGTAAGAGACGGACGAGATGTCCGTGCTCCTTTTGGCCCCACTTATTTCGGGGGCTCGAAAGCTTGAAAAGGGAGGTGGCCGCAGTGCTCTCAAAGGCCGGGCATGAAGCGCCGTAAGCGGGCGTACGGGAGAGGCCAAGCACGGCTTTCCCGTTGCCCTTTGGATGAACCCTCGATATGCATTGCGGGCTGTGAACGCATCCCTTTCGCCGACTGCCAATCCCCTAAAGGAGGGACTCTCGAGCCGCTCCATGCCCCGCCCCTGCAACGTGGTAATCTTCGGGGCCTCAGGGGATTTGACCTACCGCAAGCTGATCCCGGCGCTGTACAACATCGAGGCCGACGGCGACCTGCCCGCAACCACCCACATCACCGGTTTTGCGCGTCGCCCGAAAACCGACGAGGCCTTCCGCGCCGAGCTTGGGGAGGCGCTTGCGAAGTTCTCCCGCTCGGGACGGGTCGAGGGCATCTGGAATGATTTCTCCAGCCGCGTGCACTACCACCAGAGCGAGTTTGGAAACGGGGAAGGCTACCGGTTGCTCGCCGAAAAACTCGACAAGTTCGATGCGGAAAACGGGACCGCTGGAAACCGGCTCTTCTACCTGAGCGTGGGGCCCTCGGAATTTGAGGGGATCCTGAGCAAGCTTCAGGAGTACGGCCTCAACCGGGCCAGGGACGGCAGCTGGGCGCGCGTGATTGTGGAAAAGCCCTTCGGCCGTGACCGCGAAACAGCGCACGCCCTGAACGAAACGATCAGCAAGGTTTTTGACGAAAAGGACACCTACCGGATCGACCACTACCTCGGCAAGGAGACCGCCCAGAACATCATGGTTCTGCGGTTCGCCAACTCGTTGTTCGAACCCCTCTGGAACCACCGCTACATCGACCACATTCAGGTGACCGCGGCGGAACCCATGGGGGTGGAGGCACGCGGCCCCTACTACGACTCGGCGGGGGCGCTGCGCGACATGGTGCAGAACCATCTCACCCAGTTGCTCTGCCTTGTGGCCATGGAGCCCCCCACCGACCTCAGCGCCGACAGCGTGCGCGACGAAAAGCTCAAGGTGGTACGGGCCATGCGCAAATGGACGCCCGAAGAGGTGGCGAAGAACGTCGTGCGCGCCCAGTACGGCCCGGGCGTGGTCGGAGGCAAGGAGGTTCCCGGCTACCGCTCCGAGGATCGCGTCAATCCGGAAAGCCATACGGAGACCTACGTGGCCTTCAAGGTGCTGGTGGACAACTGGCGCTGGTCAGGCGTGCCCTTCTATGTGCGGGTGGGCAAGCGGATGCCCAAACACGGCACCGAAATCGCGGTCGTGTTCAAGGAAACTCCCGGAGTGCTCTTCAACGCGCAACAGGCCGGCCTGGGGCCCAACGTCCTGGTCATCCGCATCCAACCGGACGAAGGCGTCTCGCTGCGGATCCAGTCCAAGCGCCCCGGAGTGCAGCTGGCGATCGAGTCGGTGAAGATGGACTTCCGTTACAAAACCAGTTTTGGCAAGCCGAGCCCGGAGGCCTATGAACGCCTGCTGCTCGACGCGATGTCCGGCGACGCCACCCTGTTTGCGCGCCGCGACGAGGTGGACGCCGCATGGACCTTCATCGATTCGATCGAACACGCCTGGCACCAGAACCCGACCCCGCCCCCAATGGCCACTTATCCTTCGGGCTCTTGGGGCCCCAAGCAGGCGGACGATCTCCTCGCGGCCGACGGCCGCGCCTGGCGCCTCCTCTAACTGAAGTTTCCGATGTCCTTTGATCCCTCCACTCTCGGGTTGGAAGTCGCACTCTCCCAGATTCCGGCGCAACTCAAAGCGCTCTGGGACAGCGACTCCCGTACGCGGGCAAGCCTGCTCAACTTTGTCGTCTACTGCCAGGACACGGCGGCCTTCGAAACCAACACCTCGCTCATTTCCCGTTTTGTTCGCAACCACGCCTGCCGCGCCATCCTGCTGGGCGACTGCCCCTCCCACAACGGCCCAAAGGTGACCGCCTGGGTGCAGGCCCACTGCCGCGTCACCAAGGCCGGCGCAGGCGAAGTCTGCAGCGAACAGATCACCATCCTCGCCGAGGGCATGTCCCCGGAAGGCGTTTCCAATGTGCTGCTGAGCAACCTCGACTACGACCTTCCGCTCAGCCTCTGGTGGCAGGGCGCCCTGCCCGCCGACGGACTCTCGCCACTGTGGGTCCGCGTGGACCGACTGCTCTTCGACAGCCAGGATTGGCACAACCCCCTGGAGTCCCTCTCGCGCCTGCGGAAAATCCGCGCCGGCGCCAACCCCCACATGGCGGTTGCGGACCTCAACTGGACCAGAACGCTGGGTTTCCGACAAGCGCTTGCCGAATGCTTTGACGCCCCCGCGGCACGCCCCGCCCTCGAGCGGATTTCACACGTGGAAATTCACCACTCAGCCGGTTCGATGATCACGGCCGGCCTGCTGGCGAGTTGGCTCGCCGCCCAACTGGGCTGGACCGTCGTTCAGCACGGCTCCCATCCCCTTGTGTTTGCCCGCCCGTCCGGCGCCACCGTGCAGTGCAATCTCACTGCCGATGAGACCCCGTTGGAGCCCTCCATCACTCGGGTCAAAGTCCGCGGCGACGGACTCGACCTCCAGCTGTGCCGCGAGAGCAACGCTCCCCTGTTGCTAGCCTCGCTCTCGGCGGGAGACAAGGTGACCACCGCGCATTATCCCGCTGGAAATACCGGCGTTGAAAGCCTCCTCTCCGAGGAACTCATCCCCGGCCAGAAACACCGCGTCTACCTCAAGGCGCTCCGGGTTTTGGAAGATCTCCTTTAGCACTCAGGGGACCTCGCGGCACTCACGGGACCTCAAGAACGGGACCTCAAGAACGGGACCTCAAGAACGGGACCTCAAGAACGGGACCTCAAGAACGGGACCTCAAGATCGCTAGGCTTTCGGCTTGGAAGCGTCGTCGAGCTTTTTGAGGAACTTCTTGGTGTCCTTGTTGAAATCCTTCAAGCAGGCCTTGCAGCAAAACTGCACCTCGCGCCCCTCGACATTGTGAACGAAGGGCTTGCCCATCGTGCCAAGCTTTTCACCAGAAACCACGCAGGTCGCCAGCGGATAGGGCTTTGCAGCCGCAGGCGCATCCGCAGCAGAGCCTGCGGGCGCGACGGTGAGGGAGAAACCAAGGACATAGCCGGCGACGGCCAGGAAGGATGTGGATCGCATAATTTTCGGGTGGTGACTGTTGGCGTTTACGGACTGTGAGCGGGCGGCCCCACAAGGTCCAACCTCCAAGCCTCAGAGGCAGACGCTCAGGCAAAACCGCACTTGATGGAGCATCCCTAACACATTTTTAAGACCGTGGCGCCTTTTTCCCGAGCCTCGCCCGGATAAATCACAGGCGGGAAGCTCCACAACAATTCGGCGGGATTTGACCTCTCTCTTGCCCGAGCCCGTTGCGTTTGCTCCCGGTTGCGGTGCTTTTCATGACCGGCTGGGACCCTCTTTGGAAAAAAGCAGCCGAACTTGCGCGTTGTGCTCCAAGTCAAAGAACGGTCCTTCCAGCGGATTCCGTTTCCCCCGGGATCTGGTACCAAATCTGAGAAATAACTGAAGCAAAAGCCGTCCTGAAACTCACCGGGCAGGAAAGCTGCATGAGGCTTCATAATGACACGAGACCCAGCACCTGTTTGGAATGCTCCGGAAATTTTCAAGAAAGGGTAGGATTCCGATTTTGATCCTGCTTTCTATTGCTCCGCCAGAGCACTCGCGGAAATTTGTCCCTCCATGGCCGCCATCCATGTGCCGGAAAGGGAGGACGAACCTCCCACCTGCCCGCCCGGGCCGGGCACGCGAGAGCCCTCCACCCCCCATAAAAACGCTCCGGATGAAGCTTTTCCGTGGCTGAGACAGCCATGGAGGATCTGTTGGAAAGCCTCTGAATGGCTAAAGCGTTGGCGTGAAACAGGCCGTTTTTTGATGCGGGTCCGCGAAGTTTGGCTAACTTTCCTCATGCGAAAGAACCGACCAATGCGCCGCGCGCGCCGTTGGTCCTTCGCCCCACATTCTTTGATAGAACGCGCCTGCGCCCGCGCAGGGTCCGACTCAAGTCCCACATCTCAACTCCCGTTTTAACCGCCATGTCCCTCGATCTCACCATTCTCGACCTCTCCCCGCTCCGCTCCCGAGTCCACGAACTCCGGAGGTATCTTTGACTTGGCCGGACTGCAGGCCCGCCTTGCGGCCATAGAAGAGGCGATGAGCGCTCCCGACTTCTGGGACCACAAGGAGCGCGCCCAACAGCAGGTGGAGGAGGTCTCCTCGCTGCGCGCCAAGATCAATCCCATGCTTGGGCTGATGCGCCAGATCGACGACCTGGAGGTGCTCGTCGAGTTGGCCGCGCTCGAGACCGATCAGAAGCAGGCCGCCGCCGAGGTGGAGGCCGAACTCAACAGTTTCACCCGCGCCCTCGACCAGTTTGAGGTGCGCATGCTCCTTTCGGGACCCAACGACCGGTGTTCGGCCTTCCTCTCGGTCCAGTCGGGAGCGGGCGGGACGGAGGCCTGCGACTGGGCGGACATGCTCCTGCGGATGTACCAGCGCTGGTGCGAGCGCCGCGGCTATCAAACGGCGATCATCGACCTTCAGCACGGAGACGAGGTGGGCATCAAGTCCGCCACCATCCGGGTCACGGGCGAGTCTGCCTTCGGCTATCTGGCGACCGAACGGGGCGTCCACCGCTTGGTGCGGATTTCGCCTTTCGACTCCAACAAACGGCGGCACACCTCCTTTGCCGGCGTCGATGTGGTGCCGGATCTGCCGGAGACCGCCCCCGTTGAAATCAACGAGGCCGACATCGAAGTGGACACCTACCGGGCCGGCGGCAAGGGCGGGCAGAACGTCAACAAGGTGGAGACCGCCGTGCGCATCCGCCACAAGCCTTCGGGGATCGTAGCCGCCTGCCAGAGCGAACGCTCGCAGATGCAGAACAAGCACCTCGCCCTCCGCATGCTGTCGGCCAAACTCAAACAGGTCGAACTCGACAAACGCTCGGCGGAAATCGAACGGCAATACGGCGAAAAAGCGGATGTCGCTTTTGGTTCGCAGATCCGCTCCTACGTTTTCCAGCCCTACCAGATGATCAAGGACCTGCGCACCGGGGTGCAGTCCAGCGACATTTCCGGCGTGATGGACGGGGACATCGACGCCTTCATTGAGGGCAAACTCCGCGGCCTCACCAATAAACGCGGCGACACCGACGACGACCTGGACTAGGCGGGACCGGAGGCGCTCGGAGTCCCGCACCATCGCCCACCGGTTTTGCAGTTGATGGCTGGGAAGGAACTCAGTCCACTCCGGAGGCCAATCCCCCCGTCAGCCAGCCCACCAGCGACAAAAACAATTTCAAGCGCGAGATTTTTCAGGGGCGGGGTTGCGGGGGCGTCATCCTCAAACGCGGAGGAAGATTCCGCGCCGATAGAGCCAACGCGCCAGCGCAAGCATGGAGGCAAAGGCGAGCGCGGCGCCGAGCCAGCCGCCGGTTGGGTCCGGTTTCACCACGAGACGCTCGGACACCGTGCGGAACAAGCCCATGCCGCCCAGCAGGTACAGGGTGATCGGATTGGAGCCCACCCAAAGCAAGGGCGGTGTCCAAGCGGTCCAGCCCTTGATGTCGGTCAACCAGTAGAAACCGGCCAAAAGCAAAGCGCTCCATCCGGCGGTCACCAGGACAAAGGAGGAGGACCAGATTTTTTTGATGATTGGAAAGAAGGGATGCCAGCACCATCCGGCAACCACCAACATGCCCCCCGCCGCACACAGACCGACCACAATCTGGCGCTGGGAACGCGCCGAAGTCAGCCAACGGCCGGCGATCACCCCAAACAACGCGCTGCATACCGCAGGGAGCGTGCTGAGCAATCCCTCGGGATCATGCGAACCGTTGTGCTTCCTTCCCGGAAGCCAGACCTGATCGATGTAGTTGGTGAGGTTTTTGCCCTCGGCGAACGAATGTTCTTCCACCCCCGGCACCGGCACCCAACACAACAATGCCGCATAGCCCGCCAGAATACTAAAGGTCACCGCAACCAATGCCCGGGTCGGGAGGCGCAGACTCAAGATTCCCGCCAGAGCCGAAGCGATTCCGATGCGCTGGAGCACCCCCATCCAGCGGACTTTCTCCCAGCCGTCCTTGAGCCCGCCCGAGAAATAGACCCCCAACAAACACAACACCAATCCCCGGAACAACAAATGTCCACAGGTCCCGGCCATGCCGTCCCGCGCCAAGCGCCGCGGCAGCGCAATCGCAAGGGAGACGCCGGACAAAAACACGAACAGCGGAAAGATCAGGTCGTAGAAATGGAACCCCTCCCAGGGCACGTGCTCCAGTTGTTTGGAAACGAACCGGGCGACGGCGGCGTCTGGAAACGTGGCCTTCAAAACGGCCTGCACCACCCCGCCCAGACCGAGGATCCAACACATGTCGAATCCGCGAAGAGCGTCCAGGGAGGCAAGGCGGGTGGAGGGTGGTGCAGAGGTTTCCACAAATGAGGGGATCGGATGGAGGTTGGAGGTTGCAGGAAAACAGATGCGGAGGCCCCTCAGGGCAGGTCGTGGGCGAAAAAACCCACCGTCTCAAGGGAGGCGAGGTGGTTGGAAAACCCCTTTCGAAGCGGGGTCGAATTACGGTTCCTCGATCCCGCCTGCATCACGTCGGGCCCCTCTTCCCCGAGGAGTTGAGGGCTCTTCGAACCCGGCCGAACCAACGCAATGTGACCGGGCTTGCCAGAGTCCGGGTTCCGAACGACGGCCACCACCAGTTTTCCCGCCGAGGCCGCCTCCTGCGCCGCAGAGGCATCGGCGAGCCGGTTCCAACCGGCGTCAGCCCCGCGCGCGTCCGCGAGCCACTCAAACTGCGCGTTGGCCAGCAGCACCGCTGGGTGCTCCGGCGGCCGCAAAATGTAGACCCCAGCCCGCTCGCAGGCCGCGGCGACAAACTGGCTGCAGTGCGTGTGGTTGCCACGGTCACCCGGTTTGAGATCGCGTCCGGTTGGAAAGCCCGTGCGCCAGTCGACAATCACGCCCGCCTTCCACAAACGTTCCACCTCCATCCCCTCCAAAAGCCCCCACAAGGCCACCACATCGCGGGGCGCAGGCTGCCGCGCCGTCTCGAGCACCACACGACGCACAAGCGCCTCCAAGCCCGGAGTTTTTTCCGGGTGCGGGCTCGACACAAACACGGCCCCCTGCCCGAACCGACTGCGGACCATCGCCGGCGAGCCCGTCATCACCCCAACGGGCGTACCGTTCTCCGCCAGCTCAGAGCGGTACCATGCGACGACCTCAAACGGCGAAAGAGACTTTCCGTTCTCGGGCTTCAGCACAGGCCCGTTCGCGTAGTAGATCGAAGTCTTCCCGGGAAGCCCCTCAAACCAGCGCTCCGCCCCCTCGGCAGGGCCGCACTCCACCGAGCCACGGCCGCGGCGCCACAGGGGCGACACCGTTGCGGCCCGCAGAATCCCCAACCCCCAGTCAAACCCGCTGCACGCAAGATAGGCACCTGCACAAAACCCGACATAACCGCCCCCGTCGGTGACAAAGGAACGCACCTTTTCCAAGCCCCCCTCCCCGAGCGTCTCCGCCATGGTGCGCGCGGAGCCCCCGGGCACGACCACCACGTCGAAACTCGCAAGCGACCCCGCGCGGATGGCCTCGGCCTTGAGCCGGGACACAGCAAATCCGGACTCGCCAACCAGCACCTTCTCGACCGCCTCGATGTTTGAGTCCGGTGCCCCCCGGTCCGCATAAACCGCCACCCGAACGGGTTCGCGCGCGAGAGCCGAGCCCGGCGACACGAGGAACCAGAGGACTGGAAGCAGATTTTTCACACACACCGCCTATCGGACAAGCAGGTCCACATCCAACGCAAAAATATCGGTCCGCCAGAGAGATCGGCGCCCGGTTGCTTCGCGGTTACCGCCCAAAGTCGATCCCAAGCCGACCAGCCAATCGGGCGGGACGACGGAGTGCTTCCACCATCCGTTGCGCTTCGTCTTCGCCGCGTAAATCCCTGCAGGCCGGATGGGCCTCCGCCGCGGCAATGATGCCGAGTTGGTGCAACACATGGGCCGTGCTGTGCTTGTAGGCGGACGCACTCATGTTTGCATCGAGTCGAAACACCTGGTCTTCGAGAGACTGAAACGCCTCGAACAATTTGTAGACCCTCGTGTCGAAACGCCCGGCCCCGCATGCGAACTTTTTCTGCGGCGCCCCGTCATACAGCCACATGTCCTTTGCGGCACAAATCAAGGGGGCCCCGCTCACCGCAGCACCGATGAGCAGCGGCAGGCCGAGTTTGATCGCGGTGGCGATCCCGAAGTCGTCCCCACTGTGCGGCGAGAAATCGAGCCCCAGCTCACGGCACATCGCCGCCCAATACAAAAAATGGGGCTCATCCAGGGTGCTGATTTTACCGCCTACAAATTTCGGATGCGACGCAAGCTGCCAAAGCAACCACGGCTCGAAGGGCCGCGCCCACGGGACAAAAGCCGGCTCGAGCGCATGCACAATCCCCGGACGCACCAACCACTCGGCGATCTGGTAGTAGGCGTCGCGACACGGCTCGGGAGGCAGCGCACTGAGCCAGCGGGAGGTCATGAGCATCACCTCGCAGTTGTCGTGCTCCTGCACGATGTCCAACAGGGGCCGGTAACGCTCGGCCTTGAAACCAGTGTCGTCCTGAGCACCGCGCGCAGTGACCCCGGCGACAAACCGGCCCTCCGGAAAACTCGCGCGGAAGCGGCGCAGCACCTCGGCGTAAAGGCGGTCCTCAAGGTCGAAGATGTATCCGGTGTCCGCATTCAGGACGACTACCAACTCCACCCCGTAATGGTCCGCCGCAGCCTGCATCCAGCGGATGCTGGAGACAAACCCATCCCAGTCGGGCTCGCGGTCCTTAAAGGGCAGAAGTGCGGCTGCGCAGAGGCGGGCCTTGGTCTGGTGGTCGATGAGTTCCTCCTCCCCCGTCCACGCCCACTTGGTTTGCAGCCAGGGCGTGTCCGGCGTGAGATCGGCGGGGTTCTCTATCAGGGTGTTCATGGTGTGTCCGAGTTTTTTTAACGAGACCGATGACAGCGCTAAGCGGGATGCGCGGTTGCTAAACGGAAAGTTCCGTGACGGAAAGCCACTTCCTCTGCGCCCAACTCTGGAGTCCGAGTTCCGCCAACTGCACGCCCTTGGCCCCCTCGCGAAGCGTCCACGGAAACGGAGTGTCGAGCGCGACATGCTTCAAAAACTCCTCCCACTGAATCTTGAAGGCGTTGTCGTAGTGGGTGGTGTCGGGAACCTCCTGCCAGCCGTTGAAGAAATTGATCGGCTGCTCGATGTCCGGGTTCCATGTGGGCCGAGGGGTTGTGCCGAGACTTTGCACCCAGCATTTGCGCAGTCCCACAAGGGCACTTCCGTGCGTTCCATCCACCTGCATCGTCAGCAGGTCGTCGCGGCGGACGCGCACCGTCCACGAGCTGTTGAACTGGCAGACCACACCGTTCTCGCACTCGAAGGTTGCGTAGCAGGAGTCGTCGCTCGTGCACGGGTAGTGGCTCCCCTGCTCGTCCCTGCGATTGGGAATGTGGGTCGCCCCCAGGCAACTCACCGCCGCCACCTTTCCAAAAAGATCGTCGATGAGGTAGCGCCAGTGGCAGAGCATATCCACGATGATCCCGCCGCCGTCCTCCTTCCGGTAGTTCCACGAAGGCCGCTGCGCCGGCTGGTCCCGGTCCTCGCCGGTGAACACCCAGTAACCGAACTCCCCCCGGACACTTAAAATCCGGCCGAAGAAACCCTGTTCCTTGAGGGTCCTGAACTTTCGAATCCCCGTGAGCCACAGCTTGTCCTGCACCACGCCGTTTTTGAGCCCAGCCCTTTCACACAACTCCGCGAGTCGGAGCGCCTCGGACGCCTCCACGGCGGTAGGTTTCTCGCAGTAAATTGCCTTGCCGGCGCGCACTGCACGCTCCACAAACTCCGCCCGCTGAAGGGTCCCCGACGCATCGAAGAAAATCTCGTCCTCGGGATTCGCGAGGGCGGCATCCAGATCCGTGGTGAAACGGCTCACGCCGGTGTGCGCCGCAAGCGCCTGCAATTTTGCGTGGTTGCGTCCGGTCAGGATCGGGTCGGGCATCAGGAGAAGGTCCGCGCCGACCCGGAGGCCGCCCTGGTCCCGGATGGCCTTGATCGAGCGAATGAGATGCTGGTTGGTGCCCATGCGCCCGGTGACGCCGTTCATGATGATTCCAATGCGCTGTGTTTTCATGGAGGTGTTTCTGTGGATCCAAGTGTGGAGGTGGTGGCCGACCCGTAGATGCCCTGGTAGCGG
>JBILKV010000151.1:0-10439 GCA_044376515.1 Chthoniobacteraceae bacterium
ACAAACCCTACCCGTAAGCATTCAGCTAAAGCTTGACCAACCTCATGGCCGCAGAGATCGCTTTTGGGGCTTTTGCCCCGTTTCCCCAGTTCTCGCGAGCGGTATGGCCCTGGAGCGCGCTAAAGTGCCTTCCGGAACCGCACTGGGTGACGTCGGAGGAGTTTGTTGGAGGAATGGGGTACGCAGGCCCATGATCTTTTCCACCGTCCTTGCGGCTACTTTGTGGGCGTCGCGGGGTCGACGGTCACAGCGAGGGCACGAGAGCCGTTGGTTTCGTTGCATTCTCCTTGGGGGCGGGTTGTTGTTGCGGCGGGGGGCAAGTGGAAGGCGAAAGACGAAAGGCGAGGGGTTCTGGGGGTATCCGCCGGCGAAAAGAGGGGGCGAGTTCTCGAGCGGGAGCGGTTTGCCGGGAGGTCGGGTGTGGATTTTGGTGATCTTGAAATTGCGTTTGGCATGACTTAATGTAAAATCAAGCTTCATGATTCGTCGACCGCTCTGGCTTTCCCGTATCGACGCGCTTTGGACCAAAGCCCCCATCGTCTGGCTCTCGGGCGTGCGGCGCGTGGGCAAGACCACCCTGGCCCGGAGTCTGGAGGAAGCGGAATTTCTAAACTGCGATCTCCCTTCGGTTCAGAGGCGGCTCGGGGATCCGGAGTTTTTTTATCGGAACCTCTCCAAAACGTGTCTGATTCTGGACGAAGTACATCAGTTGGAGGATCCGAGCCGGGTGTTGAAGATTGCGGCGGATACCTTTCCTGATTTGCGTTTACTGGCGACGGGCTCTTCGACTCTGGCTGCGACGAGCAAATTCAAGGACAGTCTGAGCGGCCGGAAGCGGCACCTCCATTTGGTGCCCGTGCGGTTCGACGAACTGGCGGACTTTGGTGTGAGCGATCTTGGGCACCGGTTGTTTCGGGGAGGGTTGCCGCCGGCCTTGCTGGCGGAGGCGTACGACCCTGGGTTTTACGCTGAGTGGCTCGATTCCTACTATGCGAGGGATGTGCAGGAATTGTTCCGGGTGGAGAAGCGGGGGGGGTTTCTGAAGCTCGTGGAGAGTGTCCTGCGCTTGAGCGGCGGCCAGTTGGAGGCGACGACGCTGGCCAACCTGTGCGGACTGAGCCGGCCGACGGTGGTGAACTATCTGGAGGTCCTTGAATTAACGCATGTGGCGGCGTTCGTGCGGCCCTATTCCGGGGGAGGGCCGCGGGAGATTGTGCGCCAGCCAAAGGTCTACGGGTTTGACACTGGTTTCGTGGCGTTTGCGAGGGGCTGGCACGACCTGCGGCCCGACGACTGCGGAATTCTGTGGGAACATCTGGTGTTGGAGAAGCTGCTTGCCGATGCGGGCGAAGTGCCGGTGCTGTATTGGAGGGACAAGCAGCACCATGAGGTGGACTTCGTCCTGCCCAGGGGCCGGGGAGAAGTGGATGTTATTGAATGCAAGTGGGAAGCGGATGGTTTTGAACCGAAGAACCTCCGGGTGTTTCGGGCGCGGCATCCGGTGGGGAAAAACACCGTCGTCAGTGCCAATGTGACCGAGCCTTTCACCCGGCAGGTGGCGGGAATGGAGGTTCAATTCACGGGCCTGCAAAGCCTGTCCGTGTAGCGTAAAGCGGGCCGCAAAAAGCGCGAGCCCCCCGCGTTCTGCTCACCCGAAGCCTCGCTGGTTAAGTGCAGCAACACCCTGAATGAGAACACCTGCCGGCCCTCATGCCACCTTTGTGAGTTTCAGAGAGGATTGGCGACTGGACAACCATGGAGCAATCGTTCCGCACCCTTAAAAAAGCTGCGCGGACTTGCATCAGATCTGACGCCCCGGGCACTTTTCCTCCAGCCCATGGCAACGCCACGCGAAAAACAGTCCCAAAAAGATTGCGCCCCTTGCGCGCTGCGCCCTGGCGAGCCCCCCGGTTGATCGGGCGAAAGCCGGCCCAAGCCGTTCGTTTGCCAAACGAAGAGTGTGCTTACCAGACGAGGTCAATTGCCCCAAAATCCGTGGAGGGAGCCGCGTCTGCGCGAAATTCCGAGCAATGCCGTCTTTGGGTGAAACTAGAAAGAATCTCAGCCAACACGTCCTCTCTCCCGCCCTCGATTCACGGTGGGCCGAGGTGCCCGTCCCCTGCGAGGTGCCTGTCCCCAGCGATGCGCAGAGAGGGTGCGTTCGCTCAAAAACGTCAGGACTCCGTTACGAAATCTTCCGGACTGATCGCGAGTTTTGGAAACGCTTTGATGATTTGTTGATCGGAAGTCACGAGCGGAACGCAGAGTTCCTCGGCCAGAACGACAAACTCGGCATCGTAGGCGCTCAAGTTCGAATCAAAGGCCTTGGCGAGCACGCTGGTAGGATTGGGTTCCTTCTGATTTGAACCGAGGTGATCCAATGCCTCAGCCCAGTGTGCCTCCGCAGTCGCTGCGTTCATTCCCCGCGTTCTCATGTAGGCGAAAAGAATGCTCCGAAACTCAGACCTCCAAAGGGGCGGCACCCACCACTGGCTGTCTTTGAGCAAGACAGCGTCGGCTACGTCCGCTTTCGGCCCCGGCAAATGCAGGTAAGCAATGAGATTTGAGTCCGCAACAATCATGGGCGTCCGGTTCCGCGCGCTTCGCGGATCAAATCGTCATCCAGTTGGCCGGGGGTCGCCGCTCGGAGGCTCCGCACGCGCTCGAGATAAGCCGGCACATCAAGGGCCTTGCCCAGCAAAACACGCTCCAAGCAGTCGATCGCCTCACCGTTGAGGCTTCGACGATGTGAGCGCGCCCTCCTTTTCAAGGCCTCATGAAGAGGCTCCGGGATGTTTTTCAACGTGATGGTAGCCATTCTGCAACCATAACGGTTTCAAACGCTATCTCAAGGAGGGACTTCCCCACATGCCCCCGCATTGGGCACACCTCACTCAGGCAATGAGGGCGCATGCCGGGGACAGGCAATTGGCGCTTTCTTTAGCGCGCTCCGCGACGATGCCGCGCGCGCGAGCTGTGAAAACTGGGCGAAAAGGAAAATCCTCATTTCTCTAGGGGGAGGCTGATGCGGTGAGGAAGTTCACCCGGTTGCACGAAGTCGGGTTTACTGAATAGAGGCAGACTCGTGAGCAGGCGGGGCCCGGCGGCGACAGTTGCTTGCGTGGCACAACTCAAGTACCTTTGAACTATGGACTATCACCAAATCATCACCATTGAGCCCGACAAGCGCAGTGGGAAGCCTTGTATCCGTGGGCTCCGGATCACGGTCCAAGACGTTTTGGAGTATCTGGCAGGAGGGATGACGGCTGAGGAAATTGTCGCCGACTTTCCAGAGTTGACCCTGCTTGACATCCGGGCGTGCCTTGCGTTCGCAGCCGACCGCGAACGAAAGCTTTTTGTCGCTGCGTGAAACTTCTGCTCGATGAAAACCTCTCCGCTCGGGTTCTGCCTGAGATTCTGGATCTGTACCCTTTTTCATCGCATGTCGGGATTCTTGGCCTAAGCCAGACTCCAGACTCTGTCATTTGGGAGCAGGCTCGAACTGGTTCCTTCTGTATTGTTTCGAAAGATTCCGATTTTCAGCAGCGCAGTCTTTTGTTTGGCGCTCCACCCAAGGTGATTTTTCTAAGATTGGGGAACTGTTCCACTCTAAAAATCATTTCGGCACTGAGAGTCGGCCACAATGTCATCCGCGGATTCTGGGCGGACCCCGACGCCAGCCTGTTGATCCTGAGCTAAAGGTCTGGTTGGGCTCCACTCGACTGCGTGCATCCGGCGGACTCAGATAGGCCGCAAGGGATGCCCTTGCTCATTTTGTGCGTTCGGACAAGTGCGTGCCGACGACAGGCAAATGGCGCTTTCTTGGAGTCAAAAACACGGAGCAAGTCCGCCCCAGTGACCTGCGCGGCTTGCGCGCCTTTGGGGAGGATTACCCTGAGGCGACGCGCTGCTTGATCTATCGTGGAAAGGAACGGTTCCTCCGCGACGGGGGCATCTGTATCCCCGCTGAGGAGTTCCTTCGCGCACTGCGCCCGGGCGCTTTCCCCAGTTGATCGGGGTAAAGCAGGCTGAAGCCTTTCGTTTGCCAAACAAAGAGCCTTTTCTCAAGGAGCGGTAGACCGCCCCGAAATCACTGCAGGGAGCCGCGTCTGCGCAAAATTCCGAGCCAGGCCGTCTTTGGGTGAAACTAGAAAGAATCTCAGGCAACATCTCACCTCGTTCACACGCCCTCGATTCTCGGAAACCGAAATGCAACCGTTTTCAGCCGACCAGGAGTCGCCTTTTCTGAACGCACTCTCCTCCCACTGGATCGCGTCCAACCGGCTCGCTTTCGCTGTGCCCGATCAGTTTCCAGTTTCCCCGGGGCACACCTTGGTTGTGACCCGCCGCGTCGTGCCTTCGTGGTTTGATGCAACCGCCGACGAACAAGCGGCCATGATGGATCTTGTGAACGAGGTCAAACGGCACCTCGACGCGGAATGCTTACCAAAGCCCGATGGTTACAACGTCGGATTTAACTCAGGCTCTGCGGCGGGCCAGACAGTGCCCCATGTGCACATTCACGTGATCCCCCGTTACACCGGCGACATGGCGGACCCGCGCGGCGGCGTGCGACACGTGATTCCAGACAAAGGGAACTACCTGCTCCCTCGATCCAATCCGACAATATCCGTCCCGCCTGTGAGTCAGGATATTCTGTCCACCGGACACCCCGACTCGCCCCTGTGGTCGGCTCTCGAGTGGCGGATCCCAAACGCCAAGACCATTGATGTTGTCGCAGCCTTCGTGCAGGTCTCCGGTTTGGAACTCATACGCCCCGCGATCTTTGCCGCTTTGCGTAACGGCGCGCACATCCGGATTCTCGCGGGCGACTACTTGTACATCACTGATCCGCGTGCACTTGAGATTCTTCATGGATGGAGCATTCTTGCGGAGGACCAGTCTGGAGATTTGCCGCCCGGCAGGTTCGAGGCCCGCCTCGCGCAGATCAAAGAACTTCCGACCCAACCAGCGTCGTTCCACCCGAAGTCGTGGCATATCGTCGACTCGGACGGCTCTCATCTCGTGGTGGGCAGCAGTAACCTCTCTCGGACCGCTCTAAAGGATGGGTTGGAGTGGAATCTGTTGGTTTCCGGCGCTGATTCCCGGGTGGCCAGGCAAGATGCGCTCATCGGCTTCAACCAGCTCTGGAAGTGCTCTTCACCACTGTCCGTTCAACTTCTGGACTCCTACGAAAAAGCCCACAGTGCTTTCCGCCGCACCCAATTTCTCCCGACGCCACAGGATGTGGAAGCCCCTTTGCCGGCTCCGCGACTGTGGCAGACAAAGGCCCTTGCGGCACTCTCTGAACTACGCGGACAGCAGTGTGAGCGTGCGTTGGTAACGGTCGCCACCGGCATGGGAAAAACCTGGCTGGCTGCGTTCGACATCCGTGCCTATGGACGCTCTTTAGGCCGGCGGCCGCGGGTGTTGGTGATCGCGCATCGTTCCCACATTCTGGCCCAGATTGAGCGCTGTCTGAATCGCGTGCTGGAAGTTGAATTTACAAACGGCAACACGTCTTGGTTTTTGGCGGCGGAAAACGATCTGTCGGGAAACCTTGTCCTAGCTTCGGTCCAAAAGCTCGCCCGGCCGGAGGGGCTTTTGCAGCTGAAAAACGAGTCCTTCGACTACACTCTCATCGACGAGGTGCACCACGCGGAGGCCCCCAGTTACCGGCATGTTCTTGCCCAGCTCAAAACCGGTTTCGTTCTCGGCCTGACGGCAACCCCCGAGCGCTCCGACGGCATCCACATCGCCTCCGTTTTTGATGATAACATCGCCTACTCCGCCGGGATCGGCGAGGGGATTGCCGAACGCGTGCTCGTACCGTTTCATTACGTCGGGATCAGAGACACGGTGGATTTTGAGCAGATTCCTTGGCGTAACGGCCGGTTTGATTTCGAAAGGCTTGAGCAGGAGCTGCTCCAAAGTCCTCGTATGATGCGTCTTGGGCGCGCACTTGAAGCGCATCCAGCTTTCCGGACGCTGTTTTTCTGCGTATCCCAAAAACACGCCCTGTTCACGCGCGACTGGTTACGCGGAATGGGAGGGAAGGCGGCGGCGGTTTTTTCCGGCCGGGGCAGTGATTCCTACGCACTCTCGCTGGCGGGTTTGCAGTCGGGCGCACTGGATTCCCTGTGCGTTGTGGACATGTTCAACGAGGGTCTCGACATCCCGGCGGTGGATCGGGTGGTGATGTTGCGGCCGACCGAATCAAAGGTGGTTTTTCTCCAGCAACTGGGGCGTGGTCTGCGCGCAGCTGGGGGTAAGGAACGGTTGCTGGTGATTGATTTTGTGGGCAACCATCGGATTTTTGCCCAGCGGATGGTTCACCTGCTTTCGCTTCGCTGTGCCCGGGCCGGTTTCGAGGCCTTGCGGCGTTGGATCGAACGAGGCGAGTTGGACCTGCCGGAGGGATGCCTCCTCGATGTTGTGCTTGAGGCGAAGGATTTGCTGCACCGGCTGCTTCCCTCCGGCAAGACCGCAGCGCTCGATGGATACCGCGCTTTGCGGGATGAGTTGGGCAGGCGTCCTCTCATGGTGGAGGTGTTCCACGGCGGCTTTCTTCCCAAGACGCTGGGCGAGGCGCACGGTGGTTGGTTTTCCTTCCTGGGGGCCGAAGGCGACCTAACGCAGGAGGAGACCTCTGCTTTCGAATATTTGTCCGGCTGGTTTACTGCGTTGGAGAAAACCGCGTTGAACAAGTCGTACAAGATGGTGGTGGTTCGAGTGCTTCTGGACCTGAACGTCCTGTGGGAGGGAGTGCAGGTGTCCGAGCTTGCGGCAGCCTGCAGGCGCTTTCTTCGCAACCACCCGGTTTTGAGCCGGGATCTTCAGGGGGAGAACCACGCAATCGACCATGGGACGGCATCGGATGCCGACTGGAGCGAGTGGTGGCGTCAATGGCCGCTTGAGCGCTGGCAGCAACCCATCGGAGGCGTGCGCTGGTTTGTAATTGAAGACGGCCGTTTCATGTTCACCGCGAAAGTCCCGGAGCGGTTGCGTCGGACGTTTGAGGATTTGGGTGCCGAGATTGTGGACTACCGTTTGGCCTACTACGCGCGCAGTCGTCGAATGGACGGAATGTCCATTGGCTCCGACGTTTCTCCGTTCGTGTTTCGGTGCAAGGTGTCGCACTCGAGCCAGGTTCCCATTTTGCGGTTGGACCGGTCGAAGTTTCCGAAAATCCCAACCGGCCCGACCACGGTCATTGTTCCTGACGGAAGCCGTTGGGAGTTCAAGTTTGTGAAAGTGGCGGTCAACGTCGCGCATCTCAAAGGGGGTACTGAAAACCAGCTGTTCGTATTGTTGCGGGAATGGTTCGGCCCCAATGCCGGTCTACCGGGAACAAACTTTTGGGTGAGATTCGAGTCCGCAGGCGGGATTTGGAAGGTGTTCCCTGAGGAAACGAGAGAGAGCGCCTTGGAGCCGCGCGAGGACTACGATGAATCCCGAGCACAAGCTTTGCGGGTCGCCGAGGAAGACGACGGGGGCGTTTGAGCCCAAGCATCAACTGTGAAACAGAAAGCTTTTGCTCAGAGGGGTGAGGACCTCATCTGCAGGCGGGCACATACACACCGCTAGAACTCGCCGTTCAAAAGTCCCTTAAAAGACAGGTCCTCATCCAGTTCAGGCCAATGCAGGCCAAACGGTGAAACCTCAATGTTTTTGAGCTGAGCTTCGGTACCTCTTGCCAGGCCGACGCTTGCCGTTATCGGGAAGCGGATTTCTACCGTACCTGCGATACGGACGGTCACATAGCCGCTATCGTAATGGGCGGTTCGTTTAGGGACGGTCAAAGTGCTCATGCCCACTCCTGATAATAAGCTCACGATTTACCTCGGCAAGCGATTCGGCTTTTGCGAGTTCCGCCACCTTTAACCCTTCGGACTCCCGAAGGAAGACTTCATCTTACACCAGAAAAACAGCCTCTCCGTTTCCCTTCCGAACATGCACATGGATGGGTTCATGGTCATTGCTGTACGTCTTGGGCTGCGCAGCCTTTGTGGCGGTTGCGGGGTTTCTGAAAAGGTAAAGTGGGCGGTCAGAACAACGCGCGAACGCACGTTGATTCCGCGCGGGCCTCTCGAGAATGTGGGTTATCCGGTAAGAGGAGCTTCCTTGAACGGGTTGAAAACCTTCAATCCGGAACGGCGGAAGTCTTTGTCATTGCCCGTCACGACCGGCAGGCCGTGTCGACGTGCTGTTGCGGCTATGTAGCCGTCCTCCAAGGGCATTCTTTCGCCAGCCCTCTCCATCAGCAGCTCCTGCTCCGCCCATACATGGGCAACAGAGACATTGAAGCCGTGGATCCGGCCGTGCATTGCGTCGATGAGCCTTGTGAGCCACGCCTGTAAAACTTGGCGCTGCCGACCCTCTTTGCTGCGCACCCAGTAAGCAAGCTGGGCGATGACGATGGTGCTGGTATAGCAACGATCCTTTTCCCGCTCCAGCCAGGCAACGACGCGCGGGTCCCCACTGCGCTTAGCCGGTTGGCTGAGCACATCGGTGTCTAGCAGCCAGCTCAAAGATTGGGACGCTTTGGAAGTTCGCGGCGCCGGGCGGGGACATCGTCCATGTTCACGGGGCAGTCCTTGAGTACAGCGAGCCAGTCCGGCTTGGTGGCAATACGCCGGAAGACGATGGTGTCTTCCTCGGAGTCGAATCTGGCTTCGAAATAATCCCCTGGCGTGGCCGGTGCCAGCGAAGCCGGAACTGTCAGACGACGCTTGGAATCAAGAGTCACAATCATGGTGGGATTATCCCACTCGCAATACCCGAAAGCAAGGGCCGCTTGACTCCTTGTCACTGCCGCCCTCCAAAAAACAGCAAGGAGGCAAAAACTAGCTGCGGCCTGCACGAAGGGCAGTTACAGAATCCATCGCTACGGATGTTGGAGCCAGAACCAGACGA
Organism: Chthoniobacteraceae bacterium; assembly: GCA_044376515.1. Lineage (GTDB taxonomy): Bacteria > Verrucomicrobiota > Verrucomicrobiia > Chthoniobacterales > Chthoniobacteraceae > Chth-196. The sequence goes on from JBILKV010000151.1 coordinate 8,917, forward strand.
CCAGTGGGGGAGCGCATCGTCCTTGAGGCTGCCGGAATATCCTTAACCAACTCGATACGGTCTGCCGACACCTCTGCCCGTATTTTCAGTCCTGCTTTTGCGCCGAACATCAGACGCACCTCCTCAGGCAAGTCGATCATGCCATCTTGGTTGATGATGACAGTTGCGGTCATGCTTTAATGATCCCACCAGGGGCCACTTTACGCAAGTTTTGGGCAAGGAGGCTGGGGTGATGCATTTTTGCTTCGCTCGGCAAGTGCGGAAAGGCAGCTGCGAGGGGTTTGCCACAAGGCTTCACCGCCACCCATCAGCAGGTACTGGAGGCTCTCCGCCATATGGGAGAAGCCGTTCTTGTCCGGCACGTCACCGAACTTCGCTGCGCCGCCGGCCTGCACGCGCTTGTCAGAGTATCCGCCGGCCAAGGCCTTCCGCAGTGGGAATCAGGGAGTTGAAGTACCCATCGGACAGGAGTACGCTCTCATCCGTAATCACCCAGCGGCAAATCGAGACCTACGCGGAAGACGTGGCCATTTCCATGGCCTCGGCATAGCCGGCGACTTCCTGCTCGTCGCGAGTGTCGAACTTTTTGATTTCCAGATTGGCAAGTAGCCGCTCAACCTCGCGGTCTGTGAGCTTGCTGCCTTCGATACGAGTTGAGGAACCAATGCTCTCGATGGTTGCAACGCGGCGAAGCGCCTTCAGACGTTCAGGGGCGAGGGTTCCAAGGGCACGCCAAGCGCCTTTGAACTCGTCAATTTCGGCGATCAAACACAGCAACTCGGGGGTGATCTCAAAGGCATCGGTTTTTAGCATTCGGCCTCCTTACCCCCGCAAACACACCCATAAACACCCAAACGTCCAGCCGAATCGGCATCCTGAAGCCTCCATCCAGCCTCCGCCCAAATGCTCGCGGACTCGGATTCTTGGACCTCTCAGATTGGTTCCAGGGGCACCCGCGCGCGGATCTGTCCTCATAGATTGGACAGTCTAGGATGAGGGTTCTGCGTGAGCCCGAGTTTCTGGGCTTGCGGGATGCCGCGGATCCCATGGATTGAGTTTCTATGTTTTGGGGGTGCGCTTCCAAAAGGGAACAGGGGCGCGGAGGACCGGTCAGCGCAATTTGTCGGGAATGAACGGAGGTTGAGGCTGGAGTTTCCGCTAAAGTAGTGGCGAAATAGGGGTTTGACATCAAATGTCCAATGCCTGCCTGACTTCGCCTCGGCTAGGCCTGCTCCGTCCGGTCCGCTCACTACCCCCGTTTCACTCGGACCTGCAGTCCCCCCGAGGCCGCCCAAGGGCACCCGCTGGGGCGGGCGGGCAAAGGGGGACACCGAACAAGGTGAACCAGTCGATCCGGGAGGCGATTCAGATGGCGTTTGAGCAGGCTGGGGGCGTGGAGTACTTGGTGCGGTTGGCGCAGGAGGATCCGAAGACGTTCGTGCCGCTGCTCATCAAAACGATTCCGCCGGAACCGAGGGTCCCGCACGAAGGCGGCCTGAACATCCACATCGACCTGACGTAGT
>JBILKV010000325.1:0-3267 GCA_044376515.1 Chthoniobacteraceae bacterium
CCACGCACCAACCCTCATGCCAAGCGACGCCACCTCCCGGATCCAGTCGGCAGCGTCCTCCGCGAGGCAAGCGGCCTTGCCCACGGCCACTGCGGTACAAAAACCGCCCGCGTCGGCGAGGGTACTCCGGTCGGGACGCTTTGAGGAAAGCAGTGCCGCGGGAAAATTGAGTTCCTTCCGAACCTTGCGCAGGGTCTCCAACTCAAAGGACTGCAAAAACACGGGCGGCGCGTCCGCGTCCTCAAGGCGGTGGGCCCGCACAAACTCGATAAACGCCTGAGGCGCCCCACGCAGCTCGGGAACAATCCCAGCCCTTGCACCCTTTTCGCGATTCCACGTTCGCACCAAACCCACAACCTCCTCAAGCGTCGGGATCGGTTCAAGCCGGTCGAACTGCTTTGGCCGGCCGGCAGTCCCCTGGACGCAACGCAGGGTCCGCAGCTCGGCGAGGGTGAACTCCCCTGGCAACCAGACCTTTCGCCCCGTTTTATCGAACCTGGCCCGCGCCTCAAACCCGGGGTGCTCCGCGATGTCCGTGGTACGGTTGAGACTTTCGTCGTGCAGCGCGATGAACACACCGTCGGAGGTGAGTCGCAGGTCGGGTTCCACGTAGTCCGCGCCTTGTTCCAGCGCGAGACGGTAGGCTCCAAGGGTGTGCTCCGGCCGTTCGCCACTGGCCCCGCGGTGTGCGAAAATCAAGGGGAGATGACCGGCGTCGGCGCGGCCTTTCGAGCGCGGATTCCTCAGGTAATAAAACCGCCCGTCCTCGGCACCTCCAAGGAAATCAGGCACACCGTCCGCGTCGAAGTCCACCACCGTTGGACTGACGTCGTGGCCCTCAATGTTGCGGTTGGATATCGGACCCATGTTTTGGAACAGCCACCTGCCATCCCTCGTACCGACCTGCCGTAAAAAGTTCGCGTTGGATGAATTGAGAAGGATGTCCAGCTTGCCGTCGCCGTCCCAGTCTACGATGCAAAGTTTTCGCCTCCCGCTTTTTCCCGCCTTCCCCTTGCTCAACAGCAACGGCTCGCCCGCCTCGTCACAAAAGACCCGTTTGGGGGCGAGCAACACCCGGCGGCCCGACTGGAGGGCGCGCTCAAAAAACGCGAGGTAACCCTGTTGATCGAGCATGACGAGGTCCACGAGCCCGTCCCGATTCCAATCGATGGCGCACGGGGTGGTCCGCCACTGCGTGAGGAGCGCTTTTCCCTCGGGCCGCATCCAACCGTAGCCTAACGCCGGTTGGACACCCTCCCACTCCACCTCGACCGGAGCGGCGGCCGCGAGCCGGGGCTCGGTGCGGCTCCCCACATTTCGGAACCAGACCACCTTTCCAAGGATTGAATTCACAACCACATCCGGCAAGCCGTCGCCGTCCCAGTCCGCCACGCTGAGGGTCGTGTAACCCCATTTGGCTTCCGCCGGACCCTGGATGCTTCCGTTGGAACCCGCCATGAAGCGGATCACCTTACCGTCGGCTTGCAGACTCACCGGGGCCGCCCACTTGGGTTTCTCCACGCCCGGCGGACTCAGGTTTTTAAAGAACTGGATGTATCCGGCGGTGTTGCCACTCAGGATGTCCATAGCGCCGTCGCCATCCCAGTCAACTCCCACCGGGGTAGCCAGCGCCCCGCATTTGAGGTCGTCGGCCTCCTGCTGAAAATAACGGGGTGCATTGAACACGGGCGTTCCGTCCGGATCGACGGCTCCCGAATTTTCCACAAATGCGACGCGTCCATCCTCGTCGCCGACGATCAGGTCGGGTCTGCCGTCGCCATTCCAGTCGATTACCGTCGGGGTAATCATCTCCAGATCCATGGTAACCGGCTCTCCGTTGGCCAGTTTCAAGCGGCGGCCAGCCGCATATTTTGGTTCGGTTCGGGTGCCGGTATTTTCAAAGTAGGTGAACCCGTCGAGAAACTCGCCACAGATCAAATCCAACCTGCCATTCCCCTTAAAATCGGCGAAACACGGCGACGGCCAGCCGAATGTCTCCAAAGGTTTGCCCTCCACCTCGATACGCTCCGGCTTCGCATACATTGGCGCGTCCTCACTACCCGTGTTTCGGGCCCAGTACACAAACCCGCGCAACGGCCCGTTGGTCCAACGGCCCGTGATGTCATAGGCGTTGTCCCAGCCGTAATCGCTCCAATCATCCGCCCCGACCACCAAGTCCGTCCTGCCGTCTCCATCATAATCCACGTACCTCCAGAAGTTTCCCCGCACCGGTTTCGGATGTACATTGGCTGGCAAGGGCAACTTTGTTTCCATGTCCAAACCGCTCGAGAGAAAGTCGGGAAACTCCCTCCCGGCCGCCAACACGCGGGGCCTGCCGTGAACGAACGAGACGCCAGCGAATTGCAGTCCCCTGCTCACTCGCCGCCCGGCCTTGAATATCGGCAGCGCCCCGGAGGCCGCCGTTCCCAAGGGGGCCTCAAAAAAATACGTACCGTTAAAGGGCTTGTCCGGACAGGAAACCGCCAGGTCCAACCTGCCGTCGCGGTTGAGGTCCTGCGGCAGTGGAAACGCCCACAAGCCGACACCGAGGTCCACCACCAGACCCGGGTTGTGGTATTTGAGGCGCTCCAGCGCAGGTTCGGCTCCGGCGGCATGGAACGCAAAAACAACAGCGGCAAGCAGCGCCCGGCTGAACACAGGGAGGCAGGACTTCATTGGAAGCAAGGAGTGGAGGAGGCCGCGGTTCGAAGAACTGACCGCCGTTGAATCATGCGAAACCACGCGAGAGGTGTCCACCTCCGGAATGCGCTCCCACGGGAGGCACAAATATTTTGCGGCAAATCCATGGCCGTTTGGGAATGTACGAGTGGATGAGTGTTCCCCCGGATCCAAAACAGCAGCAGTTCCTTCGCCTCTTCATGGCGAACGAGGCTGCCGTGCGCGCGTTCGTACGCTCGCTGGTGCCGACGCTCGACGACGCGAACGATGTGATGCAGGAGGTGGCAATCGTTCTGTGGGAAAAATTTGCGGAGTACAAGAACAGCGAGGACTTCAGGCGTTGGGCGTTCGGGGTGGCGAAGTTCAAGGTGCTTTCCTGGCAGCGGGACCGCGGAAGGGACCGGCACGTGTTCGGGCTGGAAGCCACCGAGTTACTGGCTGCGGAAACAGAACGCCACAGTGAACGGCTCGAGGCGCAGCGGGCGGCATTGCAGGATTGCGTGCAAAAACTGCCGCGGGAACAGCGTGAACTCGTGCAGGCTGCTTACGCCCCCGGGGCCCGTATCGAGGCGCTCGCCGGACAGTTGG
>JBILKV010000326.1:0-3258 GCA_044376515.1 Chthoniobacteraceae bacterium
CGGCTACGGAAAACTGAAGGGTACCACCTTCAGGCTTTCGAACATGGGCGATGAGACGGAGTCCTCCGTTTCCGAATTGCTCGCCGCGATTGATGATTGTCTGTCCAAGTAAACAGTCCCACAAAACCCCGCCCTCCAACACAATACAAAACCCTTATGTCCGTTCTTGTAGGAAAATCAGCGCCTGAGTTCTCGGCCCCCGCAGTCGTCAACGGCGGCGAATTCGTCTCCCATTTCTCCTTGGACCACTACGCCGGGGAAAAGTACGTCGTCCTCTTCTTCTACCCGAAGGACTTCACCTTTGTGTGTCCGACGGAGTTGCACGCCTTCCAGGAAAAACTGGCCGAGTTTGAGGCGCGCGACACGGCGGTCGTCGGCGTTTCGACAGACACCGAACAGTGCCACTGGGCATGGCTGCAAACGCCGAAAAGTCAGGGTGGCATTCAGGGGGTCACTTACCCGCTGGTGGCCGACTCCAACAAGGTGATCTCCTCGGCCTACGACGTGCTCAACGGCGAGTTCGGGGTCGATGAGGACGGCAACCTGACCGCTTCCTCGGAGATGATCGCTTACAGGGGGTTGTTCCTCATCGACAAGTCCGGAGTCGTGCGCCACCAGGTGGTCAACGACCTGCCGCTGGGGCGAAACGTGGACGAGGCTCTCCGCATGGTGGATGCACTTACCTTCTTCGAGCAGCACGGCGAGGTGTGTCCCGCCAACTGGAGCCCGGGCAAGGATGGCATGAAACCCAACCACGCGGGCGTCGCCGATTATCTTTCGAAGCACTAGGTATTTGTGACCGAGTCCGTCTCCCTTTCGAGGATTGCCGCCCCCGGCAGCGGCCTTGCCGGCGCTGAAGTGGCCCAGTTGGTGGCCGCCGCCTGCCCTTCGGACGAGTTCCGGGGGCAGCGGGTGGTTCTGGTGGTCCCGGATTCTACCCGTACTTGCCCGCTCGGATTGCTTTTCCAGACGCTCCATGCGCACCTGAAAGGGACGGTGCGCGGTCTGGATGTGATGATTGCGCTGGGCACCCACCAGCCGATGTCCGAGGAGGCCATCTGCGAGCGGCTCGACATCTCCCTCGAACAGCGTCGCGGTGAGTACGCCTCTGTTGGGTTCATCAATCACGCGTGGGACAACCCCGGGGCGCTTCGGAAGATCGGGGTGATTTCCGAGGAGGAAATCTCCGAGCTCAGTGGCGGCTTGTTCGCGATGGAGGTGCCCGTTGAAATCAACGCAAAGGTCCTTGATTACGACCGAATTGTCATTTGCGGCCCGGTTTTTCCTCACGAGGTGGTCGGTTTTTCCGGAGGCAACAAATACCTTTTTCCGGGCGTGTCCGGCCCTGAAATCCTGAATTTTTTCCATTGGCTCGGGGCCGTGGTGACCAACCCGATGATCATTGGCAACAAGTGGACTCCGGTGCGGAAGGTTGTTGACCGGGCCGCCGCAATGGTTCCGGTGCCGAAGACTTGTCTGGCCATGGTGGTCGACCACGGCCGCCTTGCCGGGCTTTTTGCCGGCTCGCCCGAGGGGGCGTGGGATGCCGCGAGCGAGCTTTCCAAGCAGTTGCACATTGAGTATAAAGAAAAGCCCTTTCACTCGGTGTTGTCCTGCGCCCCCGCCATGTACGACGAACTGTGGGTCGGGGGAAAGTGCATGTACAAACTCGAACCCATCGTGGCGGACGGGGGCGAACTCATCATTTACGCCCCGCACATCCACGAAATCTCCGTTACCCACGGGAGATTGATCCGCCAGATTGGCTACCATTGCCGCGACTACTTCCTCAAGCAGTGGGATCGCTTCAAGCATTTCCCCTGGGGGGTGATCGCCCATTCCACGCACGTGCGTGGCATCGGAGCCTACGAAGACGGCGTGGAGCAATGCAGGGTGCAGGTAACTCTGGCCACGGGCATTCCCGAGGCGGTCTGCCGTTCGGTGAACCTGGGTTACCGGGATCCGGGCTCTCTCCGGGTCGCGGACTTTCAGGGCCGGGAGGAGGAGGGGATCCTCCACGTGCCGAAGGCTGGCGAGATGCTCTTTCACCTGCGAAACCGTCCGGACTGGGCGCGGGAAATGTAGGGTTCCTCCCCTCGTTCCCCCCATCGCTTTCACTGATTGGTGCGCCGTCCCCGCCCCGGGTAGGCCCGCGGGGGGCAACCCTCCTTTCTCTGGAGGACGCTGGCTGTGAATCTTTTGGTTCCCAGGGGCCCACCGTCCGCGGTCTTGCGGCGGCGCCGGGCGCATGTACCGGTAGGTATGGATTCACACATCACCATGTCGGGGAAGATCGTGGTCGGCTCTCACGGCCTTGGCGTGCCGGACCCGGAGCTTGTGCAGAGGCGCGCCTGGGAGGTTGCCCAAATTCAGGCGCATGACGTCCCAACCTCCGCCGACTGGGAGGAGGCCCGGCGGGAGCTCCACGGTCGGTCGCTCCGGGCGGAGTTTCCCGCGGAATGGGGGGAGTCGCTGCGCGCATTTGCCATGAGCGGCCTCAACGCCGTGGTTTCCCGGGACGACTCAACGCTCGGGGAGGAACTCGTCCGCGAAGGGATGGAGGAGGCGGAGCATGAGCGGATGCTGTTGGCCCGGCAAGAAGCGCAGGCGGAGTGATTGGGGGGGAACATCCCGGCCTCCGCTGGATTGGATTGGGAGGGGGTGGGGAGGGGTTGGAATTCGATCCGGGCCTCAAAACACTCTGTCTGTGCGGTTGCGGAATCGTCTGCGTGTCCGAGGTGGGGGCTGTGCGGGGCGGCCTGATCCTTGGGAAGCAACCAACCGGGGAGGTTTTCCCCGGACGGCACAGCGCTCTCGGCGCCCGTACCGCCCTGCCGTGCGGAGACTGGCACCCCCTTTTGAGGGGAGTTCCGTAGATGGAGCGGATGGTCGCAGATGGTGGGAGCGTGGCGCCCTGGCAAGGGGGGCGCGAAAAATGTACAGAATATCCAGACTCCGGCGGGCGCCCCCACGCCGCCGCGATCATCTGTCCGGCTCAGGCAGTGGAGGATGCCTCTCCAAGGGCCTTTGCTTTGGGCACCGTTTCCCGTGGCGCCACCATGAGTTGCCGTGGAGTGTTCTTCCGGTGCGTCGGATTTGACCTCTCCCGAACCGGGAGACCTTTCATACCACGTATCTGAGTTTTCTGGATTATGAGCGATGGGAACCCCGTGAATGAATCGTTCCGCCTTGTTGAGAAAAGCGGCGCGGATTTTCGCCAAATCTGACGCCCCGCAAGGGGCATTTCTCTTTCAGCCC
>JBILKV010000148.1:0-10629 GCA_044376515.1 Chthoniobacteraceae bacterium
AAAAAGCCAAGCGCTACAAGAAAGACGTCTATTGATCCGATCCGCAGGCTGACGCGTGGGCTCCTCGCGGACGCATGGAGTCGGAACACCGTTCTGCGCAATGGGGTTGAGGAATTCGGCGGCTCGCTCACCATTACAATGGGACCAGATCGACGCTTCTTTCGCCTCTTTTTGGGAGGCGTCCTCCTCCTCTCAGCGGGAAGCGCGGAGGCGCTGGAAGTTCCCAAACCCGGCCATTTCAGTCGGGTGCAAGTGGGAGTGCCTTCAGGCGAGTTGCTGCGTCGGGTTTTCGTTGGCAGTCGGGTGTTTCCCGGTACGACCCGGGACTACTGGGTTTACATTCCCCGGCAGTATACCGGCGAAAAGCCTGCGAACCTGGTTGTGTTTCAGGATGGCGCGGGGGCGGTAAAGGCGGAGGGATTCCTCAGGGTGCCTGTGGTCTTGGATAATTTGATCGCCGAGGGGCGTTTGCCTGTCACTGTCGGGGTCTTTGTGAATCCCGGCAGTGTTTCCGGTGCGAAGCCTGGGATCCCCTCGCGCAGCAACCGTTCGTTTGAGTACGACTCCCTCGGCGGGCGTTACGCAAAGTTTCTGGTTGAAGAGTTGCTTCCAGAGGCGCTGGTCGGGTTGCGCGTGACGGAGGATCCCGCGGGGCGGCTTGCCGCGGGCCTTTCTTCGGGCGGGATCTGCGCATTCACTCTTGCATGGGAACGTCCGGATCAATTCGGACTCGTACTGAGCGCCATCGGGAGTTTCACCGACATCCGCGGGGGATCTGCTTACCCCCCGGAGGTGCGAAAGACGAGGGGGGCGCCCAAGAAACTGAGGATCTGGATGCAGGAGGGAGAGTCCGATGTGAACAACCTCTTCGGGGATTGGCTGCTTTCGAATCAGGAACTTGAGGGCGCCCTTCGGTTTGCCGGATACGAATGCCGCTACGAACTGACCGGCGGGGGCCACAGTGGCGCGGCAGCGGGCGCGCTGCTGCCTGAAGCGCTTGTCTGGCTGTTTCATGCAGGTTCGCGGTGAGCCACAGTGCCGAAAGAAGGATCCGATGAAGCGTCTCTTCAAGCTCTATGTTCTATCCGCTGCGAGCGTGGTTCCAGTGTTTGCGCAAGGGTGGAAGTTGCACCCCGACTCTGTGGAGCAACCGGGATTGGCCCGTGGTACGGTTCAGAAAATGGAGCCCTGGCACTCGAAAGTCTATCCTGGCACGGTACGGGATTGGTGGGTTTATTTTCCGGCCCAAATCAAGGGCGCGAAGGAGTTGGCCTTGATGGTGTTTCAGGACGGCCACGACTACGTCGGATCGGCAGGGCGTTGGAGGGTTCCCACGGTGTTCGACAATCTGGCCTCGAAGGGGGCAATGCCACCGACGGTCGCCGTTTTCCTTAACCCCGGGCACGATTCGTCAAAGCCTGCTGCGTCTACAGCGTGGGAGAATTCAAATCGGAGTTTGGAGTATGATAGTCTGGGCGACCGCTACGCGCGTTTTCTGACGGAGGAAATGCTACCTGAGGTCAGTAGGATGGTTCGGGTCCGGGGTGGTGTTTTGAGTCGCAATCCCGAATGGCACGCGATTGGCGGTGCGAATTCAGGAGCGATTTGTGCGTTCACAGTGGCCTGGGAGCGGTCGGGTGTTTTTGGGAAGGTTTTTTCCACGAGTGGGAGTTTTGTGGGCGTGCGGGGTGGGCATGCGTATCCCGGGTTAATCCGCAAGACCGAGCCCAAGCCTCTGCGGGTGTATCTGGCGGACCACATCAATGACCTCGACAATGAGTTTGGCAATTGGCCACTGGCCAACCAGCAAATGCACTCGGCACTGCGTTACATGCAATACGATGTGCGATTTGATTTCGCCGGAGGCTCTGGGCACCACAGTGATCATGGGGGGGCTGTTTTTCCGGAGGCGATGAGATGGCTTTGGAGGGCGGCGCAGGGGGAGACCACGGAGGGTGGCTCCGAGGATGCGAAGGGCGATTTGACACTGCTCAATCTGCTTATCCGAGGGGAAGACTGGAAGGTGGAGGCGGAGGGCATGGGGTTTGCGGAAGCCTCCTGTGCGGACGCTGCCGGGAACTTTTTCTTTTCAGATCTCAAGGCGCCAGCGATCTACCGGATCGGGGTGGATGGTAGCCGGAGTCGGGTGACGAGCGAGGGGGTGAACGGTATCAAGATTGGTCCGGATGGCTGGATTTACGGCTGTCAGCTTTCGAAGAAGCGGGTGATCGCGATCAATCCGGCGGGCGGGGAGGTCCGTGAGGTAGCGACCGGTGTGCAGCCAAGCGATCTAGCGCTGACTGCCGAGGGGAACATCTACATTACTGAATCCGGGCTGCGGCAGGTGACTTTTCTCGACCCGAGGAGCGGTACGGTATGGGTGGCGGATCACGGCCTGAGCGGTCCCAACGGGTTGGCGCTCGCTCCGGATGGAGGGACGCTCGCGGTGTCCGAGTACCGGGGAGAGCACGTGTGGGTCTACCGGATCGAGGTGGACGGCACGCTCAGCGCTAAAACGCCCTATATGACGCTGCGTCTTCCGATTGATCCAAAGGGGGAGTTTCGGTTGGGGGAACCGCCCCCTTATGACAGCACCTCCAAAGCGGATGGTTTGTGCACTGACCGGCGTGGGCGCTACTACGTGACTTCGGCGCTTGGGGTGCAGGTTTTCGATCCGACGGGCCGGATGTGCGGAGTCCTAAACAGGCCTCAGGCGTCGGCGCCCCTGACCAGTTGCGCGCTAGGCGGAGCCGAGAAAGACGTTTTGTTTGTCACCAACGGCGACAAGGTCTATAGCCGCAAGCTCCGGATCGGGACGGCACAGGGGAAATGAAATGGGTGGCAGGATTCTGGTGATTCGCGGAGGAGCCATCGGCGATTTTGTGCTGACGTTGCCGGCCATCGGGCTGTTGCGGGATCATTTTCCGGAGGCGGAGATTGAAATTTTGGGCTATCCGCATATTGCGGTTTTGGCTGAGCGGCGGCACTACGCCAACCGGGTTCGGAACATCGAGTACGGGGCGTTGGCAGGTTTTTTCGCGCGGAACGGCACATTGGACCCCGGCCTGTCCGCGTATTTCGCGGGATTTTCGCAGGTGATCAGTTACCTCTACGATCCGGACGGAATTTTTGAGGCGAACTTGAGAACGTGCGGGGTGAGGAATTACCTGCCTGCCTACGCCAGACCGCGGAACCGCCACGCCGCCGAGGAATGGGCGGCGCCGCTTGAAGCGCTTGCATTGTTTCTCGGAGATCCAGCAGCCCACCTCCATCCGAGTACGCAGGATCTGGCGGATGCCCGGCGATGGTTGAGCGGGTTATCCGATGGCGCCAAGCGTCTCGCGCTTCATCCGGGAAGCGGAAGCCCTTCAAAAAACTGGTCGCTGGGAGGGTGGAGTCAGCTTGGGAAACGATTTTGGGAGGAGAGTCCGTCTGCGGAAATTATTTTGGTGGGCGGCGAAGCCGATGAGGCGGCTCTCAGCTTCATGGAGAAGGAGTGGGAGGGGAGGCGCGTAAGGGTGGCCAGGCAACTTAAGCTGCCGCTGTTGGCGGCGGTTTTGGCGGAATGCGGCTGTTATGCTGGGCATGACAGCGGGATGTCTCACATTGCGGCTGCGGTGGGAGCGCGCTGTGTGTTGTTGTTTGGGCCGACCGATCCTCAGGTGTGGGCTCCAAAAAATGAGGGTGTCTCCGTGCTGAGAGCGCCGATGGGCGACTGGGCTGGGTTGGAGGAGTCGACTGTTTGGGAGGAGGTCCGTGGAATGTGGGCGGAAGGATGGGTTAGAGGAAAATGAAACTTTTTTGCGTTATCTCTTGAAGAAAGTTCGGAAATTTCACTCGCTTGGGGACCAATGGGAAAGATTGTCATTCTGGGTGCAGGCGGAAGGTTGGGGGCAGCCTTGGCGCGCGAGTGGAGCGCGGCAGGGGAGGATGTGCTTGCGTTCGACCGCAAATCTCTGCCTCTCGGGGACGCCGACATCATGGAGCACATGCTGAGGCAATTGGATTTCGATGCCTTGGTGAACTGTGCGGCCCTCACAAATGTGGATTACTGCGAGACCCACGCGGACGAAGCTTTCCGGATCAACGGGATTGCGGCCAATGAGGCGGCGCTGGTTTGCGAACAGAAAGGGGCAAGGTGTATTCACATCAGCACGGACTACGTTTTCGACGGCAAATCAGACAGGCCTTACAAGGAGGTGGATGTTCCGGCGCCGCTCAGTGTGTACGGGGCCTCGAAGCGGGTGGGGGAAGATGCGGTGTTGGCGGCGGGCTCTCGGCACTGGGTGGTGCGGGTGTCTTGGGTGTTTGGGCCTGATCGCATCAGTTTTTTGGACCAAATCATCTCGCGGGCGCTTTCGGAGACGCGGGTGGACGCTGTTAACGACAAGTGGTCGTCACCCACCTACACGGAGGAAGTCGCGAAGCTCCTCTGGCCGTTTTTGCGGAACGTACCCGGAGGAGGGATTCTTCACGTCGCCAACGAAGGAATCTGCACCTGGCAGGAATATGGCCAGTGGGCTCTGGACTGTGCGGCGGCGGCCGGTCTACCGCTGAAAACAACCACGGTGGGCGGGGTGCCGATGGCGGCAATCAAGGCGTTTGTGGCGAAGCGTCCGGTGTACACTCCCCTTGACACCACAAAGTTGCATCAGATTGGCCGCCTCGCGTCGCGCCCTTGGCGTGACGCAGTGGATGCCTATGTTAAAAAGCAGGTTGAAGCGGGCGTCTGGGTCGGTGGCTGACTTGAGGCCGGGGGAAGACCTCGATTCCCCGTGACCAGCCTCACACCGCAGTGCGCGGCGGTACTACGGAGATGAGTGTTTGGCTGGTGAGGGCTTGGCAACTGCGGGTCTCTGTGGCACGAACATGACCCCAACTTCTCCGACTCATGGCCTACCTCAACGACAACTACCTAAAACTCCGCGCCGGCTATCTTTTTCCGGAGATTGCGCGCCGCGTGAAGGCCTTTTGCGATGCGCATCCGGACGCGGCTAAACGGTTAATTCGGTGCGGGATCGGGGACGTCACTGAAGCGCTGCCCGAGGCGGTTCGCTCGGCGATGCACAGGGCGGTCGACGAGTTGGGGGTTAGAGACACGTTCCGTGGGTATGGGCCTGAGCAAGGCTACGATTTTCTGCGCCATGCGATCGCCCAGAACGACTACCGTGCCCACGGGCTGGATGTCGCGGATGACGAAATTTTCGTGTCAGACGGCTCTAAGTGTGACTGTGGCAACATTCTGGATATTTTGGGGCATAACAACCGGATCGCGGTTATGGACCCGGTGTATCCGGTGTACGTGGACACCAATGTGATGGCGGGGCACACCGGGGAGGCGGATGGTTCTGGCGTTTACGCAGGACTGCTTTACCTGCCCTGCACCGAGGAGAACAATTTTGTTGCGGAGGTGCCGGAGGAAAAGGCGGACGTGGTCTACCTGTGTTTTCCAAACAACCCGACCGGTTCGGTGGCAACGCGAGCGCAACTGGAGGCATGGGTTGCCTATGCGCTCAAGCACGGGGCGTTGCTTTTGTTCGACGCGGCCTACGAGGCCTACATCAGTGAACCGGGGATCCCTCACTCCATTTATGAAATTCCCGGTGCGAGGGACTGTGCGATTGAGTTCCGTTCGTTTTCGAAAAATGGTGGGTTCACCGGAACGCGTTGCGCCTTCACTGTGGTGCCAAAAACATTGATGGCCAAGACTGCCGCCGGAGAGTCCCACCCGCTGCATCCGCTTTGGAACCGCCGGATGAGCACAAAGTTCAACGGGGTGCCCTACATTGTACAACGAGGAGCGGAGGCCCTCTATTCCGAGGCGGGCAAAGCTGAGGTTGCCGGATTGATCGCACATTATATGGGGAATGCGGCCCTGCTCCGGAAGGCCGCGCAGGAGGCGGGCTTGCAGGTTTGGGGGGGAGTCAATGCGCCTTACCTGTGGGTGAGGACTCCCGAAGGGGTGAGTTCGTGGCAGATGTTTGACCGGATGCTTGAGGAGGCGGGAGTCGTGATCACCCCCGGGAGCGGGTTTGGCCCAGCGGGGGAGGGTTATTTCCGGATAAGCGCTTTTAACTCGCGTGCTAACGTGGAGGAGGTCGCCAGGCGACTTAAGGACATGGTTCCCGGCGCGTAGATCCGGAAGAAGTCGGGTTGAAGCCCCTACTGCGGAAACTGCTCTGTGCCCGTGCCCGGCTCCGCAACCATTCCGAATCAGCACTGGTGGAAACAATCATGGCTTATGGGGCTATTTCAATAACCCATCAGTTTAGCGCGCGCCGCGCCGCAGTTCGAAAGAAGTGGGGCTCCAGGCAGGTTATGAGCAAGCGAAGAGGCTAGCTGTAAATCAGGAGACTCAGGCGGCGGAGTGGCGCGCTGCAAATTGGAGAATTGTTCTCCACTACATTGCTGAAACCGTCGGCACCTTCAGATTCCGAGGGATTTAGGAAAAACGGGGACTTCGAAATCGGTTGAAGCTGCTTGGAACCGCCTCCCGCCGGAGTTTCGAAGTTTTCATTCCAGCCGCTAACAGTTTTGGGTGGCAGTGCCTGCAGGTGTGGAAGCACCTCAGAAGGTGCGCGTAAGCGACTTATGCTCTGGTCTGGTTTAATCACTTGTTCGTAGCACAATCCGGAACCCCCCGTTGTCAAAGTGCAGTTCTGGGTCGCTGCCGCCACGATAAGACACTCGACAGTACGGGGCGGTCGATCGCCATCCTCCGCCGCGCAACACGCGGGATTCCCCGTCCTCTGGCCCGAGAGGATCCGAGACGACTGGACTGTAAGGCCCCCACCAATCCCAGCACCATTCCCAGACATTTCCAGCCAGATCGTAGAGACCGAATTCGTTGGGATCGTATTGTTTAACCTCTTTAGTGCCACCCGCGCTGTTGTCCATGTTTGCATCGTCCTGCGCGAGTCCGGCCCCGTTTGGATAGGGCCTTCCCTCCACCCCCCCCCGCGCAGCCTTCTCCCACTCCGCTTCCGTGGGCAGACGGTATCCGGTCGCATTCAGGTCACATTTGACCTCATGGCTAACGCCCTTCCTGTAAAAAACTTCGCCGACGCTGTAGCACGGCTTCAATCCTTCTTTCTCGCTCTTCGCGTTGGCCCACTTTAGCACGTCAAACCAACTCACACTGGTCACTGGGTGCCTGTCGGAGATGCCCTTGCCCTCATTGTTGAACTCATAGCCGTTTGCCTTGGCCCAGACCAAAATACTCTTCCACTCTCCGTAGGTCACCTCTGCTTCCCCAGTCAAAAAGGCGGCCACTATCACGGTGTGCACCGGCGCGTTCCGTTCCTCTCCGGAACCCATTCGAAAGGAGCCTCCCGGAACAAGGCGGAACAGGCGGCCAGCCTCGTCTAGGAACACCTTTCCTTCGCCCACATCTTTCGCATAACGCTTCCGGACTTCAGCCAACGCTACCCGCTCACTTTCTCGTGCAGCAGCCTCTTGCTTTGCTCGTTCCTCGGCGGCAACCCGTTCACTCTCCATCTTCCTAGCCAAACCCGCAGCGGCGATCCGCTCCTTCTCCTCCCGTTCATCCGCAATCACCTTCTCCCGCTGCGCCCTCTGAGCGGCGGCTATCCTCGCCCTCTCGGCGTTGACCCTGTCCTGCTGCGACTTCTCCGCAGTGTACAATTTCAGGGCCGTGCCCGCAACGGATCCCCGATCCAACTCAACCGCCGCAACCTTTTCCTGGCGTTTGAAAGCTCCTAGCAGGGAACCAAGAAAACCCTCATGCGGCGTTCCAGCAGCGATCTTTCTGAGCACCCCCTCGGCAGCAGAGGCGCCATTGTTGTTGCTAGAGAGCAAAAGTTGCGACCTTTTCTGGGGCAACTCCACCAACCAGTAATGCTGCCCAATATTCGATCGTCCTAGGCCTCCGTTCTGAGCACTGCTTTTCTGCCTGTAGGCAACCACCCACCCCACGTTGCTCCCTGTACTGAGGCTGAACCTCCCGTCCGCATCACTCTCAACGTCCGGCGTCCTGTCAGACAGCAGCCCCAAAAAAACTTTCATCGCATTTCCAAAGTGTGGCCCTGCTCTGGCCTCCGTCTGCGCGGGATCCTCCTTCGACCCCTGAGGGTCGATTTTTTCAGTGTGCATCGCACCGAGGGACGCCAACAACTCCACGGGCGCCAATCTCTTTTCGGCAGCCTGCTTTTCCTGATTGACAGCCTCTAGAACTTTTTTGGCTCCAGCTTCGGTAAGCTCTTTCTGAGAAGCTAGTTCCAGATCTCGAAGTTCCCGAACCGCTTCGACAATCTCAGTCTTTAGCGTCATTGCATCCGCAAGTTCCACTGCCTGACGAGCTAGTTTCTCAACCTCGGAGTTTCCCAGAAACCAAATGGGGACCAATCCCAATTTCACGCTCTCTCCTTCACTGTTGAGAATAAACACCTGCCCCTGCAACTCTCGCTTCGCCTGCGTCGGGAGCGAGAGCACCAGTTGCACGAAGACAATAAGACAGACCAGCAGCAGATCCCGTCTCTGGTGTAGCCGATCAAAATTCCTGAACAATGTCTGAAAAGTGTTTGAAGCCATGGCGTGGGTCGAACGGGAGCGATCCTTAACTTCCGCCCATTCCCAAACCCATAGGGGGTGAGAACCCCACTTTCTAGGTGAAACCGTTCGTTTAGGACAGCGCTGTCAGTCGTTGTTTGGCTCCAGAAAAGACCCGCTGTGAAAATGCCCGGGTCCGCCAGAAATACAGCACCTCACACTCTCGTAATAAATCCACCTCTGCTTTGACGAGTCAGCCGTGCGTTTAACATAAGTCTTGCTCACACAAGATTAGAATTCTAGACATCAAGGATGCTGCGAGTCCTTGGCGCGGATTGTATCGGAGTGTTTTCTGGAGGGACATCTTCGGAAATTTGTCTGCCACTCTCGACTGCCCGAGTCTCAAGCTTTGAACCGCTCCACGTGTATCCGACTCCCTTTTCGCATGGACCGTCCAGAAGTTGGCGGCGATAGCTGTCTGATCCTAGTGGCGCTCTATCTTCCGAATTGGGCGCCGCAGAACGGGGCTAAGCACTCGACACGGGCGCTCCGCTGGCGGAGGAGCCTCTCTCAGAAAGCCTCGCTGGTTCGGGTCGCTGGCGCTGTTCCCTCTTCAACGGAAGTTTATCGAGAAACACTGCCCTGGAGCAACAGATTGCCGGTCGTGGCTTGTTGCGCAAAGACAAAGGAGAAAAATAGAACGATGCACTTGAACATGGAAACTGAGCACAAGGAAATGCTCGAGGCCTCTAGCTTCGGAGACGTCAAAACTTGCGGCGCCAGCGTGTTCTCCTCCATGAGTGTTCATCAAATGAGCACGGTCCCGATGGATTGTGCCCCGTGCCACTTCGTACTCAACGCGCGCAATCAGGACCTTTTCGTATCCAACTCGTCAGTCGTCGACGGATCCTGCAGGACTGCCGAATCCCGCGTAAATCCTTTGATTGGCTTACCGGTTCTCTCTGGGCGCGCCGCGGATTTCGCATTCGACGCCCTCAAAAAAACTTTCCGCAGCGGCATGCGGCGCCCCCACTCAAACCTGCCTTAAGCATGTCACCCGCCCTAGTCCTTCTCTTCCTCTTTTTAGGCGCTCCGCTGTTGTGCTCCAGCGGTGCAGAACCACTTGTATTCAAGCACGTCCGCGATCACTCGGTAGCAGACGAAAAGAAGCAGGGGCCAGAGCCAGAGTCGTCTTTACTAGGAAAGGTGGTCCCCTTTGATACCCCAATTATGGTCGGCCAGGGCTCCCGAATTGAGGTTGAGAGTTCCATTTTCCTAATGCGGGTGGGCGCTTCCAGCGAGTTTCAGCATCGGACTGATGGGGGGATTGCTTTGGATTTTGGCTCCATCCTGATCCAACCGTCGGGGCCTAAGTGCACACTGAACGTCTCGACCAAGAAGTGTCGTTTTTCTGTCTCTGGCAGAGGAACGTTCATTCTGGAGACGACTTCAAACGGGGGGGGTAAGCTAATGCCCCTAACTCCCGGTTGCGAAGTAACGATTGAGGGGGGCGCGGTGCGGGCACTGGTCCCCGGCAACCTGCTGTTCCTGCTCCCACAAAACCAGCAGTTTGGTCCCGTACTAAACATCGACCTGAGCGTTCTCCTGTCCACCTCCGCGTTGATCAATCGCTTTCCCACACCCTTGAGCGGAACAAAGGCGCTCCGTGCCTCTGCTTTTTTCCAAATGTACAGGATCAAAAGCCGGAGCAACGCACTCATCGGTGATGCTCGCGACGCCAACAACTACGATGTTGTTTTTGTAAAGTAGCGCTGGGGTGCTCATTTTAGCACACTTAGCCTGCTGCAATCAGGACGCGATTGGGCGACGAAAAGTCGCTGAAAAGGTGATCTGTACCGCCGCCTCGCAGGGAATTGGCTCCGCTGGAATGGTGAAGAAGAGGCGGTTGCCCGGACTGTACAGCCGTGGCGCAACCCCTGGGTTGCTAGAAGCGGAAGTTTGCGGTCACGCTGGCTCCGAAGTCCAAATTGTGGTACTGGTTTATTTCAAGATTAGAATCCCGGTCGGTGTAATTCCAAAAGAGCAAAAACCTGAGAATCCTCCAGTTGTAAGCCAGAGAGGAACCCACTGTCTTGGTCAGATCGTTTCGATTGCGATTCT
>JBILKV010000088.1:0-16652 GCA_044376515.1 Chthoniobacteraceae bacterium
TGTTGAATTATTTATCGGAGACTTCACTGCAATCAGTGCGTCAACCCCTGCCACCAATCTCTCATTGCCGGAATATTTAGCGATCAACGCCACGAGCGCCTTGTTGTAGCCATTCGGGAAGAGTTTATCGTAGGTGAACGCTTGGCCGCTGGTGAACGAAAAGGACTGGTCAAAACTGACATCTCTGAGGATCTGGTTTCCCACAGTGCCCGCTTCCTGAAGCATCGGGTTTGTGAAACTCATAGCTGGAGCCTCTGCGATGAGGGCCGGAAAATTTTCCATCAAGACCGTGTTGAATGCCGCGCGGGAGTCCTCCAAAAAATATCCTAGGGGACCGCTTGCCGCTCCGATTTTGCCGATCCGGATGTTGCCGCCAAATGCGTCAAAATCGCTGATGTTGTTGATTGCATAGCCCCCAATGCTGACCCCCATGAAATTGACCCGTCCTACCGCTGGCGCACCGAAACGCGGAAAGTAGCCGTAGCCGAGTGATCCGTCGGCCGTCCCACCGTCCCGAGAGACCAGTCTGATAAACACGCCCCCGGGAAGGCTTACGTTGGATAGATTGATCGTGATCGCCTCGAAGTAAAAATTTGATAGGTATCCGAATCCGTTAAACAGCGGATTGTTCAAAGAAATTGTGTTTTCGGCATACATCAGAAGCTTCGGGTTCGACTGCCCAGTCGTAAAAGAGGCGTTCTCCAAAAACAGACTTTTGCCGGAACCGAGCGCGATGGACCCTTCGCTTCGCAGGGAAAGACCGGAGATCGGCCCTCCATTCGGGCCTTGAAGTTTTCCGGCACCCAGAACAAGGGCACGTCCTTGGTTGAAGATCCGCGTATGGTCGGCGATCTCGAGCGTGTTTAAGGCACCGAATGAAACAACGTTGCGGGTCATTGACGCGTCGACAACCGACCGGAATCCTTCGTTCGAGACTCGCTCCCGTAAACTGCGATTCTCGATCGTAATGGCACCGCTCAGGCTCATATTGCCTAGGGCCGTGATAGCGAAAAGACGGGCTCCCTCCGGGCCTCCGCCCACGCCAAGGCGGTCCGCACCACTTGTATCTGCCTGTGAGAGATTGGTGCCGGTTATATCGATGGTGAGTCCGGACTCCGAACCGATTGAGAAGTTCCGAGCAATCCAAGCCTCCCCCTGGGAGATGGCGTAGTTGAGATTGTTTGAGGTCGGTTTGATGTAGCTTAGCTTGCGCAATCCCAACAAATCCGTGTTTTCGCCAGATTCTGTAAAGATCTCATTTAACAGAGTTGCTCCGCTGATCGGACGCTTTGAATCCACGAAGGCGTTCACCGTGTTGGCGATGGCTTCGTTGTTGGAATATTTTGCGATCAGAACCGCCAGAGCCTTGTTGTAACCGTTCGGAAGCAGTTTGTCGTAGGTGAACGCATTGGCGCTGCTGATAGAAAACGAGTTGGACTTCACAACGTCGCGAAGAATCTGGTTTCCGACCACGGCTGCCTCCTGCAGCAAGGGATTGGAAAAAGACTTGCCTAATGCACTGTCCATTAGGGAAATAAACTTTTCCATCAGAACCGCGTTGCCAAGAAGCGCTGAGACGTTCTGTAGACTGATCGTGTAAAGCGGGTCTGTGAAGAGTTTCTTGAACTCAGCCTGCTGCTCGGTAGTGAGTGCATCATAAACGGCCCTCGCGTCTGCGGAAAGTCCCACTCTAAAAGCTTGCTCCGCGGCCGCCCTCTCCGCGGCCGCCCTCTCCGCGGCCGCCCTCTCCGCGGCCGCCCTCTCCGCAGCCGCCCTCTCCGCAGCCGCCCTCTCCGCAGCCGCCCTCTCCGCAGCCGCCCTCTCCGCAGCCGTCTGCCCAGCGGATTCAAGATCCGATACAAGCGAAACCTTTTCCAACCTTTCAACAAGATCCCGAACGTCGGTTCCAGCTGCAGAAGCAATGGTTTTCACTAATTTCCTTGCGTCCGCATTACCCACGCTTATCTGATTTCCAACGATATCCAACAAACCTTTCGCCTTTTCCGCTCCCATCGCAACCACGACCGCCAGAAAGTTCCCTGAATCGCCTGCCGAAATTTCTCCCTTCCCGATCGCGCGGCTGAAATCTGCCAACCGATCGAGGTTTTGCCCGGCTGCGATCAGCTTTGCAACGTTGGTGATAAACAAAACACCCCCCGGCCCCGATGCGTTGCATTGGCGAAAACTTGCAGTGACCGAGGCGAGACCGTCCGAGGCCCGTTGACTCTCCACCATTTTTGAGAACTGCCTCAAGTCGGCAATCTGAATCTCGTTTATCAAACTTACACTCAACCCAGACCGGACAAGATTGGATGCGGTGCCGGACTCGCTGACCACCGCGGCACTCGAAATCGAGGCAGATCCCGGAGATTGCAGGGTCGGTGTCTTGCCGGAGCGTTGCCCACCCGCTTTCAGCGCCTGTTTTTTCTGCCCGCCCCCCTCGATCGCTGCGTGCATGGGGTTTATCGCCATCAGAACCGCTGGAATGATTGCCGAAACACCGATTACAGATGCGTTCCTTTTTTTTGTCATTGGACCGTAAAGTTAATAAATTTACCTGCGCTTGCTCTGTATGCCTCGACTGGCTCACCTATGAGCGTGATGCTCCGATTCACCAAAGAGCACAAGCAAATATTTGAGATGCTCCCGTGACCTCAAAAGCTTTGACACCGTGAGTTGGGAAAGAGAGTCACCTTTTTCCCCGCTTGGGTGCCTAAGCCCAAGCCTGAGCATCGCCATCGCCGCTCGCTACGCCCTGAAACTGCGCGGCCTTACGGACCCGATCTCTCCCTTAATTCGAAAAACCAAAAGCCAAATAGAGGCAAGGAGCTCCATGAAATCTTGGACAACGTGAGTGCGCACAAGATGGAAAAGGAGGCGTGCGCCAAAGCCCATCGTGAAGTTCACTTTCACTTCACGCCGACGCACGCCTCTTGGCCAAATCAGGCGTAGGGCTGGTTCAGTATGCTCACAACTGCAGTTTTGAGGGGTATTGAGCTCTCGGCCTGTGAAGGAACTCATTTCCCTGAAGCAAACCGGAGAACAAACGCTGAAAGTCGGATGTAGGAAACCCTCGCCTCCGGTTCGATGAGGGGAAGGTGCTTTTGGTGAGACACCGAGAGCGTCTCCCGCACCGACTGAGCCGAATTTTAAGAGCGGAATCGTGCGAGGTCTTGGGACGTCCGCGGGCGGAATCCCGCGGGGCGGCTCTGGCTTCGATCTCGGTCCCCGCAGTCTTCAGTTCGGCTTCGCCGCCACGCTGCTGGAGTTCTGGCGGCGGGTGCCGATGCACCAGAGGTGTTTGTCGGTGCGCAGAAAGATCTGTCCCTCACTCAGGGCGGGCGAGGCGTAGCTATTTTCACCAAGGGCGTTGTTCGCAAGCACCGCAAACTTTTCAGCAGGGCGCACCACCCTGCACTCGCCGGCGTCGTTAAGGAAATAGACCAAGCCGTCGGCGCTCACAAGTGAGGCATGTTGGCGGCCGAATCGTTCGCTCCAGACAACCTCGCCCGTGGCGGCGTTGAAAGCGTGCGCAAAGCCGCGGTCGTCGTTGAGGAGCAACCAGTCCCTTTCCAGAATCGGGGAGGGGACATAGGCGACGCCCACCGGCGAGGGCGGGTTGTAATGCCACGCCACGTGCGAGGAGGAGACGTTTCCGCGTCCGTCGGGCTTTATGGCCATTACGTGGTGCTTGGGAAAACCTCCGGTCATGTAGAAGAGATTAAGGTTTTTGCTGTACACGGGGGAGGCGACGAACTGGTCGGTGGGGCCGTCAATGATCCAGAGGAGTGCTCCGGTGTCGGGGTTGTAGGAGGCGATGCATTTGGAGCCTGAAAGCATCATCTGGGGGTGCCCTTCAACCTCCCGGAGGATGGGCGCCACGTAACTGCGGGTGCGGTTGGGGCGCTCGATCCTCCAGAGTTCGCTGCCGTCGGCGCGGGCGAGCGCGACGATATAACCCGGCCCGTCATGATCACAGTTCACGATCACTTTGTCCTTCCATAAAATTGGGGTGCTACAATAGCCATGCACGCTGCTGAAAATCCCGGGCCGGACGGTCCAGACCAGTTCACCCGCGACCGTGTAGGCCGAGATGACCGGTTCACGGCCGTCCAGAAAGGAGCAATAGACCTTCTCTCCGTCACTGGCAGGGGTGCTCGACGCCCGGGAATTCTCGGAGTGGACCCGCTCCGGGGCCGCCTTCAGGACCGAGCGCCTCCAGAGTTCCGCTCCGGTGTCGCGCGCGAAACAAAGGAGCAGCCGCTCTTCGGTTGAGGCGTCGAATGCGGCAGTAAATATTTTTCCTGCGGAGACAACCGGCGAGGCGTGCCCTGGTGGGCAGGGAGTCTTCCACGCGACGTTCTCCGTCGCGCTCCAGCGGATGGGGAAAGCCTTCTCGTTGCTGACGCCGTCCCCGGTTGGACCGCGCCAGACAGCCCAGTCGGCGGCGTGTGAGCAGGGGACAAGCGTCGCAAGGGTGAGCGTCAGACTCGCGGCCAACCTGTTCCGAATGGGCGCCTCGAGGCGGGACGGGTGTTGGGTAGGAAGACGGTGGTGCATGGTATTCGGAAAATGGGAGTCGGGGAGGAGGTAGGAGTGGACGCGTCAGGGCGGGTGTGTCCATTCGTCTATTGGGCTGGCTTGAGGAAACCCATCGCGCCCATCCATGCGCCGCAGCGCTCGAACCACAAGCCAGCCGGCGTGTTTTTTCGGGACATGCCGTAGCCGTGGCCACCCGAAGAGTAGATGTGCAGTTCGGCGGGACGCTGAAGTTTCTTGTACTCCAAATACAGTCTGGCCGCCTCCAATGGATTGTTCCTGTCGTCATGAGCGACTGCAAAAAAGGCCGGGCAGGCATTTGTCGGGACCGAGAAGCCCTCGCGGAACTTGGTGGGATCCTCCGAATCCAAAAAACCGCCGCCATAGATAAAGACGCAGAAGTCCGGTCCGCGCGGGTCGTCTACGCCTTCCTTCTGGATGTAGTTGCGGGCGGCCCTGTCCCAGGAAAGGTGGCCTACCAGATTCGCGCCCGCCGAGAAGCCGAGGACGCCCACTCGATTCGGGTCGATACCAAATTCATTGGAGCGGTTCCGAAGAACTCCAAGAGCCCGCTGCGCGTCCTGAACCGGCAAGGCGTAGGGAGGGGTGTTGTCGCGGGTGGGGACCCGGTAACGCAGAAGCGCTGCGGTGACGCCAAGTTGGTTGAGCCATTCGCAGACCATTGCTCCTTCGTTGCGTACCGAGAGAAACCAGTACCCTCCGCCCGGGGCTACTATGACCGCTGCACCGTTGGGTTGGGCGGCCGGGTAGACGGTCAGGGTGGGTTCGGAAATATGCGTCTCGCTGTTGCCGCCTTTTGCCGCTACATTTGCAATGGATTTCAGCGTGGCCTCGGAGGGGGGCTGCATTTTGCCCGGGACACCCTCCGGCCAGAGCGGAAGGGTGGTTTCGGCTCCCGGAAGCCACGGGGTGCCGCAGAGGAGCAAGCAGGCCGAGGTGATCAGCAACGGAGTGTGGAATGGAAATCGCATGGGTGGTGAATTTGCAGCAGGCAACGCAAGGTCGGGGACGACTCTTTTTTTCGGGTCTTTTCGCTCCGTACACTAGCCCTTAGTGTGAGGGTACTCGTATGGAAATCTTAGAGCCAAAAGGGGAGCGCTGGCGGAAGGGCAGCCGTCAAGCCGTTGACTCAAAGCGGCGCGATTGGCGCTTCGCGGTATCCTGCCGCGGGGCTTCCATCGCGGGCGCATCGGTCTGCCTGTTTTTTGGAAGTGCGGTTCGGTTTGTTGCCGCGCCGCCGCGGTTTGAGCCGGAGATGAGTTGGTTGGAGAATGACAGGGTGCGAGTCGGGGTGGATTTGAAAATGGGGGGCTCTATCACTTCCCTAGTGGGGCGCAAGGATGGACGGGAATTGATCAACAACTTCGACCACGGCCGACAGGTGCAGATGTCCTTTTACAGCGGACCTGTCCCATTTTCCCAACGGGGGGTGCAGCCGCATCCGGTTTGGTGGGCGCTTGGGTGGAATCCGGTGCAGTCCGGAGACTGGGCTGGCAATCCCGCCCGTGTGTTGGAGCACCGGAATGCGGACGGGGAAATGTACTCAAGGGTAGTCCCGATGCAGTGGCCTCTGGAGGGGGTGGAGGGGGAATGCGAATTGGAGAGTTGGATCCGGTTGGAGGGGCAGGTGGTGCAGTTGCGCTGTCGGTTGACCAACCGGAGGGAGGACCGTACCTTTTTCTCGGCCCGTCACCAAGAGCTCCCTGCGGTTTACACCAACGGTGAATTCCGCAGGGTGGTCACCTACTCTGGAGACCGCCCGCTCACTGGCGGGGCTTTGAGTGAATGGGTGGACCCTGGGCCGCCTTGGAGGAGTTTCTCCGCAACGGAGCACTGGGCGGCGTTGGTGGATGACAAGGGCATCGGACTAGGTGTTTGGCAACCAGCGACAACCTACTGGAAGCAGGGCTGGGTGGCGGGCGAGCCCTCCAAGCGGGGGCCGCGGGACAATTCGAGCGGTTATCTGGCGCCGGTCGGCTTGGAGCATATCGACCACAACATTGTTTACGAGTACGAGACGCGCTTGATCCCGGGAAGCGTGAGTGAAATCCGAAATTTGGTGGAAGGATGGGAGAGAGGCCTTGGCCTGCCTACCTACCGGTTTGAGAAGGGAAGGATGGGTTGGAGTGTGCGCGGAGGTATAGACCATGGCTTTCCTCTCAAGGGTGGGTGGCGTTTGCAGGCGCAGGCGACCACCATGTTTCTCGAGGGCCCAGCGACCTTTTGGCGGGCGGAGGCGGCAGGGACATTGAAGTTCAACGCATTGTGGAAGTCGCAGGCTGGCAAGATACGCGTGTCTTGGAAGGGAATTCGCGCGGAGGACCCGGAGGGTGGTGCGGTTTTCGACGTGACTGCCAGCGAGGCTCGGACAGAGCGCACTATCTTGCTCAAAAACCATCCCGGCTACAAGGGTGGCATGCAGCGACTAATATTGCGGATTGACGCGCTGAAACCGGGGGACTCGATCGAGATCGAGTCGATCCGCCTCGAACCATGAGGGGCTTTATGTACCAGATCCTGCGAGGCTCAACACCAGTTGATCCGATCGCCTCGGAGTGCGGAGGAAGGTCTGCTGCAGGGAAGCGCTGCGTCCGATTTTCGAGGGTGGTTGTTCACGTGCCGGCAGATCTGTGAGCGCTTCAAGCGGGGAGGGCTTGTTTCCGCGGAGGCGACGTGCCGGGCTGGTGAGTCATTGCTGTTACGGAGGGGGCGGTATGCAAGGGAGGCCAGACTTTCCAATCCGCCGCGAGGCTGCAATGCGGTTCAGGAAACCTGTCTTTGTGCGTTCTGAAGTTGCGCATCCCTCCTAGAATGGATGGCTCCAGCCACTTGGAGCGGTGAACCGGAAAAAGATCATTGGAGCACCGTTCTTTGGCTGGCAGGCCCCTGACTTTTCTGCAAGCGGGGTGCACAATCTGGCCTGGGACAAACGTGTCGTACGCAACGGTCTTTTCCGCCTCTCCCAGAGGTGGCCCGGGTAGCGGCGGCGCGGAGCTGAGGTGCCCGCGAACCGCTACGAGTCCCGGCACGCAGGCGTCCTGCGGATTCACAAAACGCCCTCCTGATGCGAAGAAACTCCACAGGAGGAGGGTGGGAGGGTTCCGTCGTCGGAAAACCTCCGCTTCCCCCATCCCTGAGGGTCCAGAAATCTCGCATCCGCCCCACGGGCTTCAAAATCAGGCGCCCGACGCCCTGCTTCGTCTAGGGCTTCGCCTCGAGCATTACCAAGCGGCTGGAACCGCGGGTGTAAATACGCAGGAGCACCTGCTTTTCCTTTTTCAATTCCTCGCTCATCTTTACCGCCTCGTCGGCGGAGCCGATGGGCCGGCGCTTGATTTCTTGAATCACATCTCCCGGACGTATCCCAGAGGCGGCGGCTACTGAGTCCTGCTCCACCGCTGTGACAAGAGCGCCCTTGATGCCCGTGGGAACCTTGAATTCCTGCCGGGTTGCGTCGTCCAGATCCGCAACGGTCACTCCATCAAGCACGTCCGGGTCCGCCTCAACCACGGGTGGGGCGGCCTCCCCCTTCTCTGCATTCTCGCCCAAGGTGGCAACGACCTCTAGTGACTTTCTCTCGCGGATGCACTGCAAGCTCACCTTGGCTCCCGGTAGCATCCCCGCTACCGTGATTCGGAGGTCCTGCATGCCCTCTACCTTCTTTCCGTTGACGTGAGTGATGACGTCGTATTCCCGCAATCCCGCCCTCTGGGCCGGCGTCCCCGGTCGCACATCGGTGACCACCGCTCCAACTCCTGTTTCCACGTTGAACTCTTTCTGCATGGCCTCGTCGAGGTCCTGCAATCCAATGCCAAGGAAGCCGCGGAGCACTCGCCCATGTCTGATCAGGCTTTCCATCACGGAGCGCGCCATATTCGAGGGCACCGAAAAACCAATTCCCTGGTTCCCGCCGGTCCGGCTGAAAATAGCGGTGTTGATCCCTACCAACCGGCCCTGGTAGTCCACCAGTGCGCCTCCCGAGTTCCCCATGTTGATTGCCGCGTCCGTCTGGATGAAATTGCCAAGGTCTGCCAGTTGCGACATCTGGGTGTTCCGACCTATCGCACTCACTACACCCATCGTAGCCGAGCGCGTGAGACCGAAAGGACTCCCGACCGCCACCACAATGTCTCCCGCTCGGAGTTGGTTGCTGTCGGCAAAGGTGATGGCGTTCAGTCCCGTCGCCTCAATCTTAAGCACCGCAATGTCCGTGCGCACATCGCCCCCGACCTTCTTGGCGACAAAGGATTTGCCGTTCTTGCCCAAACTCACCTCAATTTTGTCGGCCCCGTCAATGACGTGGTTGTTTGTCAAGATGTACCCGTCTGCGCTGACCACTACCCCCGACCCCAGCCCGAGAGGCATGGTCTGCTCACGCTTGCGCCCCTGCGGCGCGTTGCCATCAGGCTGCGCATCCTCCTGCCGGCGTCCCTTTTGCTTGGGCTGAGGCCCCTGCGAGGGCGAATCCTCCGGTATGCCGAAAAACTTCCTGAACATCGGGTCGTCGAATAAAGGGTGGTTGCCCAGGGGGTTGCGGGGGTCCGTTTTTCTCGCTGTCTGGGAGGTGTTGATCGTGACCACTGCCGGAGCGACCTTTTCGACAATCGGCGCATAAGTCGGCGCGCTGGAGGGAAGCGGCGTGTTGTCCACCTTGAGTTCCGGAAGCGGTTTCAAGGCGTTCCCCGCGGGTTTCGACGGCTCCGGGTCTGCCGCCCTTGCGGTCAGGAAGTTCCCGGTGCCGAGCACCAACGCAGGCAGCATCAGCGCGCTCAGAACGCGGGAGCAAAGCTTGGTTGTGGACGGATGTTGGGCGGCGGATTGGTTTTTCATAGAGGTCTCGCTGCTTTCGACAGAAACGCGCTTGATGTGTTCAATTGGAAGGGTTTTTTGCCGGAGGCGCCGGCGTGCTCAGTACACGGGCCTCCGCGCGTAGTTTGCTTCGAGTGTGTGAATGCCTCCCGCGGGCAGCCTTACAAAATTACGGCCCGCATTCGCCTGTTCAACGCAGACGAAGTCTTTCCATTCGTCATCTTCCAAATCACTCAGCAACGCAGCCTTTTCAACCCACGGGTTCCACACCACGCTGTTGGCCGATCCCGTTTTCTCCACGATGATTTCCGAGGCTCCGGCAGGGTCTCCTAGCGTCAGCATTGCCGATGTGCCCAAGTAAACGCGGTCGGTTTCACCCATGAATTTCACCGCTTCCGCCGTGTCCGTCTTGACTGCCATTGTGTCGGTCTTATCGATAAATTCGCAGCCCTGAAGGCCCCGAACCGATGCGGTGCTCACATCCGTAACCCGGAAATAAGGGTGAAGTGCCTGCTCGAACTCGAACGGAAGGTCCCCCGTGTTCCCGGTTTCCCAGCAGACTGATAAGCGCGGGCCTAGCGTCAAAGAGACGCTCAGGGAGAAGGCATGCGGCCAGAGTTCCAGCGTCTCGGCATTGGAGTTGAAGGTCATTCGCACCCGCGCCGCCCCCTGATCTGGGACATCCAACTCCTCGATCTCCCACATCCGTGTGCGCACCAGACCGTGCATTGGGGATTCCGGATGCTCGCGTCTCGCGCCAAACCACGGAAAAATTACTGGAATTCCTCCCCGAACGGCTTTCCCGGGAATCAGGGCTGTTTTTTTGCTCAGAAACAGAAGTGGTTGCTGGCCCGCAGGCGTGAAATCCATCAGGTGTGCGCCCTGAGGCGAAAACCGCGCCATCCCGAAACTGCCCGCCAGTTGATAAATCGGCAGGCCATCCAAGGATTCGGTGCGAATGATCCGCGGATTGGAAAGCCATGGGGAATTGGGGGTGGTTTGCATGGAGTGCGTTGGGGTTGGTTCAGGTCGCTTTAAATCAGGAGACCGGCAGGAGCATTACGACGAGGGTGAGTGAAATATAGTCTCCCCATGAGGCGCTTGCGAACACTCCTTCGCTTCTCTGTAAATCTCGAGACTGCGCTTCACTTCCGTCGAAGGCGGATTTTTCAACTGCGGACGCGTAGACCCCGGCGATTCCTCTGCGACCGGCCACCCGGCCTGAAATTCTTGAGCACGCCAATTCAAACTGACCGGGCCAAATTCCTTTGCCCCACGGCCCGCGGCCCGGGCACCCTCGGGCCATCCGCCAGTCATCCGAGCACTTCCCAGAGCCGGTACTCCACAACGACCCCGAGCAAAAGGGTGATGCTCACGAGCGCATTGATCTGGAAAAAAGCCTGGTTGATGTGCTTCGGAACAAGCGTTTTGGCGAGTCGGTGTTCCCAGTAAAGCGCTCCCAAGGTCAGGACGCAGGCGGTATTGTAGCCCAATCCAAGCCCCACGGACCGGCCGAAGCCCCAGAAAAATCCGAAGGCAGCCAGGTGCAGGACTCGAGCCAACAGCAGGGCTGCTGCTGTCCCGTGTTTGGATGGAAAACTATGGAGGCCGTGGCGGCGGTCAAAGTCTGCATCCAAAGTGCTGTAAATGAGGTCGAACCCGAAGGTCCAGCAGAGCACAGCGGCACCCAGCAGCATGGGGGGGAGTTCAAACAGGACGCCCCGCACAGCCACCCAAGCGCCTACGGGTGCAACCGCGAGTGCGAGCCCCAAAAAGAGATGAGAAAAGGAAGTGAAGCGCTTGGTCAGGCTGTAAAAACACAGGATGACCAGCATCAGCGGACTGAGGGCAAGGCAGAGCCGGTTGAGCTTTGCGGCGGCGAAAACCGCCACCAGTGCGCTCAGCCCCAACAAGCTCCATGCTTGGGGTTTTGAAATCAGCCTGTGACGTTCCTCAGTACGCGGATTTAATTTGTCAAAATCCCAGTCCATCAGACGGTTAAAGCACATAGCCAGCGTTCGGGAGGCGACCGTGCACACAAGGATCCAGCCAAAAACCGCCGGAACCGCACGTCCCGCGCCCGCTGCAAGCATTCCAATCAGCCCGAAGGGAAGGGCGAACACGGTGTGCGAAAAGCGAATGAACGCCCCCAGTCGGAGGAGAAAAGGCGGCTTTGTGAGTTGTGGATCCATGACAATCGGACGCCCGGCAGGTGAGAGGAAATCTACAGACTGGGTGCGCTTTAAACTTTATCCGAAACATTTTTTGCAACCAGCGTCCGCATGAGCGATGTTGCCGCCAGGGGAGGGGGGGCGATGAACTTCTGCTGGAATCCATGGAGGCGTCTGCGGAGGGAGGGGCGCTCAGAGGGTGCTACCGCGGCTAGGCGCGTCAGTCCTCGGCGGCGGCAGCGCCTCGTCTGGCATTCCCTTGCGGTTGGGCAGGTGCTAGGCGGGGTTTCCTCAGGGGCGGAGGGGCTTTCACAGAAGGAGGCCTCCCGCAAACTCTGGGAGTGCGGGCCGAACCTGCTTCGTCGCGAGTCCCGTTGGACGGCCTTGCACCTGGCGCTCGGACAGTTTCGGAATCCCCTCACTGGGGTTTTGCTGCTCGCAGCGGTCTTTGCTTTTGTCTTGCGGGATCTTGCCGAGGGTTGGGTGATTTTAGCGATTGTTCTCCTCAACGGCACTTTCGGCTTTCTGCTGGATTACCGGGCGTCCAGCGCCGTCCGCGCTTTGGTCGAACTTCATCCACCCAAGGCGAATCTCCTTCGGGATGGAAGGCGCTGCGTGATTGCGGCATCCGAGGTTGTGCCAGGGGATGTGTTGCTGCTTGAGGCCGGCGATGCGGTGGCTGCGGACGCAAGGATAATCGAGTGCTTCGGTTTTGAGTGCGCGGAGGCGGTCCTCACCGGGGAGGCTGTCCCTGTGCAAAAAGATGCCGACCGGGTGCTACGCGTGGACACCCCGATTGCCGAGCGGGCGACCATGGTCTTTGCCGGAACCATCGTGGCAACCGGTCGCGCGCGCGCTGTGGTTGTTGCCACGGGCATGGACACGGAGGTGGGCAGCATTGCGCATCTCCTTGAATCTACCCCCGTGGAGCCTTCGCCGGGGCTGCGTGAAGTCGGTGCGCTCAGCCAAGGGCTGTTGTTCGGTGCTGGTCTTCTTGTGCCTATGGTTCTGACGATGGAATGGATCCGGGGGCAGGGCGACCTCGCCGGTGCCCTTTGGACGGGGGTGAGCCTCGCGGTCGCCGCCCTCCCCGAGGGGCTGCAAACTGTGTTGATGGCGGCTCTGGCCGTCGGAGCGCACAGGTTGGCAGCACGCAATGCCATGGTCCGCCGTCTCGGGGCACTCGAGACGCTGGGATGCGTTGATGTGGTTTGCACTGACAAAACGGGAACCCTGACCGAGGGCAAGATGAGTGTCGCCAGCATTCTGACGTCCATGGGGGACCTTGCCACGCTGTGCGCTGTGCCGGATTCTGCGCTGGGACCTCCCGGAGCAGAATCGGGAGACGAAAGTCCGCGCGATTTGAGCAGCAGGCAGGTTTTGCCTACACTTTCGGGTGCGGATCGCAAGCGGGTTTCAGAGGTTCTAGCGGGGGCGTGCACTGGCGAAACCTCTCGGGAGGGTGAGCCTTCGCGATGGAGTAGGGATCCGACGGAAGTTGCCCTCCTCTCTGCCGCTCGAAACATCCTTCCGGAACCGGATCGGAGCGGGCCCTTTGTGCTTGGATGGATCCAGCGGGAAATCCCCTTTGACTCGGTTCGGAGGCGGCGCACCAGCCTGCGGCGCTCGCCCGGCGGCCGGGCCTGGGTCTACGTCACGGGCGCACCGGAGGAGGTGCTTGCCCTTTGCAGGTTTGAGTGGTCGGCCGGGGGAGTGCGTTCTCTCGATGAGGCGCGCCGCCGTTGGTGGGCCGGGCAAAATACGCGCATGGCAGGGGCCTCGCTTCGGGTTTTGGCATCGGCTTACCGGCCCTTCGAGGGGGAGGGCGGGGTCGACGCAGGGGAGCTTGAGGAGGATTTGATTCTGGTGGCGCTCGTGGGACTTCGGGATGCGGTGCGGCCGGACGCTTACGCTGCGCTTCAGCGGGCCTCCAACCTCGGCGTACGGGTCGTGATGCTTACGGGGGATCAGTCGCAAACGGCGGCCGCCATCGCCGGCGAGATTGGATTTGATTGTGCCGGCAGCCCAATTGTCAGCGGACCGGAGCTGGAAAGCTGGAGTGAGGCGGAGCTCAAGCGTCGGGTGGAGGGCGTCCGTCTGTTTGCACGCGTGGCCCCGGTGGACAAACTGCGGATTGTGGAGGCGTGGAAAAGTCGGGGCGCTGTGGTGGCGATGATTGGCGATGGGGTGAATGATGCTCCCGCCCTGCAGGCGGCGGATGTGGGGGTTGCGATGGGCGGGGGCGGGACCCACGTCACGAGGGAGGCTGGGGATTTGGTTTTGCTCGACGACCGCCTTGGAACATTAATGGAGGCCGTGGCTGAGGGCCGCAGGGTGCGTTCATCCGTCGGGCGTGCGATGGAATACCTGCTCACTGGAAACGCCGGAGAGGTGATTCTGATCGGGGGGGGCTTGCTCGTCGCCGGCGTCTCCATCCTTTCCCCATTGCAGTTGTTGTGGATCAATCTGGTGACCGACGGTGTGCCCGCCCTGCTTTTGGCGATGCCGGATTCGGCATCTTCTGCAAGGCAAGGAGCGCGTGAACCGCCGCTGGTCAGGCTGACCAGTCCCCTGTTGTGGACACGGGTGATTGTCTTCGGTGGTTGTGCCGCCGTGTGCGCCGGTTTAGCCTACTACAGAGGGTGCGGCGTTGGAGGGGTTTCGGTGGGGAAGTCCTACGCATTCGGGGCTGTGGTGTTCGAGGAACTCCTCCGGTCCGCCGTGATCGGGTTGGAGGGGGGGCTTACAGCGGGTACTCCGGGGAACGGCTCGCGGCGGGTTTTGGCTGGGCTGTTGGGGACGGTAATCGTCGGCAGTCTCTTGCAGGTTGCGCTTTTGCGTGCGCATTCGGCCTCGCATCTTCTCGGGGCTGCCTCGCTGAAAGGTTGGCAAATCTGGGAGGCATTTTTTCTG
The DNA here is from genome assembly GCA_044376515.1 of Chthoniobacteraceae bacterium. Lineage (GTDB taxonomy): Bacteria > Verrucomicrobiota > Verrucomicrobiia > Chthoniobacterales > Chthoniobacteraceae > Chth-196. The sequence goes on from JBILKV010000088.1 coordinate 14,454, forward strand.
GGAGCAACCGCCGTTTTCCTTGGCCGTGTCGCCCTCTGCCTGCGCCGCGGTACGGGAAAGACAGTGCCGTGATCAATTCCTCTGCGAGCCGATTACGAGGCTGGGGCAGGGTAGACGCTACGCGGGCCACCTCTTGGGACGCCTGACTTACGGAGCACTGTTAGATCCGGATTTCGCAGTGTCGGCAAACTTTGGAGATGATTGGAGCCAAGACTTTCGTAAACCCACTCGGAGTGGAGCGATGGGCCTGACGCCTAAACCGTAGGCATTTGGTCGTCATCATGAGATGCGTGCGTGCGAGGTTGCACACGCATGGGGAGAGGTTTGTTCGTTTGAACGAGGCGCCTGATATGGGGCGTGAAAAGCGGAATGGACCGCGAGGTTCAACGTGTCCATTGAGCGTATTCTTTGGTGACGGGATTTTTATGGTGCTTGCACGGGGAGGGGACCGTGGCGTCGGATCCGGCGGTTCTCCAACCGAAGGATCTTTGGAAAAAAAACCGACTGCTTCTCTGTGCGGACGTGCGGGGACAAGGAGTTTTAAACATCGCGCTTTCAGTGTTCGCGTTTTTTCCGAGGCGGGCACCACGGAGGCTCTTCATTTGAGTTTGGGCCGATAGATTCGAACGGGGTGTTCGCTCCGGAGAGCGGACTCTCCAGTTCGCCGCCGCATTGCAAAGGAGGGGAGGAAAACCCTCCATCCGTCAGATAGGCCACCAGGGTCTCGTGGTGGGAAGGGGCGCGTTTGAGGGATGATCGGCCACAACAATGCGCGTCTTTCACCAATCGGAGGACATCAGCTGCTCTGTAACGGATTTATAGGGGGAAAAGGTTCCGCTGAATGCCACGCGCCGATTTGGGACCCAACCGATCGCAAACCTTCTTGGTCTGAGCTTGGAATGGTTAAATTAGGCCCTTTCTCTGCTCACCGTTTTTCATTTTCCCACGGTCTCTGTGTGGGCGATGAGAACCACGGTTATCCGACGATTTTAAGCGTGTCCGGCTACGCCTTCGATGTAACGTTGGGCGGGTCTTTATCCTATCGAGGATTTTATAATGGCAATCAAGGCAACGATATACAAGGCGCAGCTCGAGTTGGCGGATATGGACCGGCACGTCTACGCAGAACATCACCTAACGCTCGCTCGGCACCCGTCTGAAACCGACGAACGCATGCTCATCCGGCTCTTGTCGTTCGCTCTCAACGCCCCGCCTGACAACGATGAGGGATGCCTCGAACTGGCCAAGGACATGTGGGAACCTGACGAACCTGGCCTCTGGCAGAAAGACCATACAGGACAGCTCGTGCATTGGATTGAAATTGGTCAGCCCGACGAAAAAAGGATTATCCGTGTTTGCGCCCGCTCTGAGCGGGTAAGCGTCTATAGTTTCAGCTCGAGCACACCCGTGTGGTGGTCGGGAATCGCCGGCAAACTTGCGCGGGTGCAGAACCTCACCGTTTGGCAGGTGCCCTCTGATGAAAGTCTGCAGTTGGCCGCCCTTGCCCAGCGGACAATGAACGTTCAGGTGAGTGTCCAGGACGGAGCGATTTATGTGAGCGAGGGCCAGCGCTCCGTCGCGATTAACCTTGTCCGGCTGTATCCAAAGTAATCCTGTTGTCGCGCCCTGCTCGCGCGCCCCACAACGCCGGAGCATGGCCCTTCTGAACTACACGCCGAAATTGCGTTGCGCGCAGCGGTTCAGGCGCGAGGACAGCGGTTCACGCGAGAGCTTCTGGGGCGGAGAGGAGCTTGCGACAGTATCGAGTAGAGAAGCGCGTTGAGTGATTCGCCAAACGCGCCCCCCCTCGTCGAGCCGGAGGTGGGGGCCAGATTCGACTCCCGGGAGCAGGTTAACCAGTTTGAGTTCACTCGACGGGCGTGGGGCCGTTGCAACTTCCGTGCTTCGGTTCCTGTTTCTGGTGGCGTGTAAGTGGATGTCCTTTCGGAGCAATCGTTTTTTCTGTTTCCGTTTTTAGGCGCATCGGGCCAACTGCCCCTAGGCAACAATGCGCTTTTTTGGGCTATGTTTTTGTGAAGTCCGGCTTTCTGGGCCACAAACCTGAGGGTAGGGAGCCCGTTTCTTTGGATCGAGAGACACGTCCGCCGCTGGGGCCGCCACACGCAGTCCGGAAAGCTCCGGAAAGCTTCGTGAAACCCTATTGTGTCCCCTCATCCTACGGCGGGCGCCTATTCTGAC
>JBILKV010000152.1:0-10338 GCA_044376515.1 Chthoniobacteraceae bacterium
GGGCGTATTCTTTTTTGGGGACGGTTTTCCCATGGCGTTGCCATGGGCTGAAAGAGAAATGCCCCTTGCGGGGCGTCAGATTTGGCGAAAATCCGCGCCGCTTTTCTCAACAAGGTGGAACGATGAATTCACAGGGTTCCCATCGCTCATAATCCAGAAAACTCAGATGCGTGGTATCACATTTCAGCGCCGCCCCCCACGGTCGTACCGTCCGCCCGCGTTGTGCCATCCTTTCAAGCGCGAGCTGAGAGGAGGAGACGTTTAGTTTGCCGAAGCACCCTTTGCGGCCGCCGGGCGGGCCGGCGGTGGGTCCATTTTCTCTCCCGGTTTCGGCAGGGTGACACGCACCTCGGCCCAGTCCGGGTTGGGAGAGGCCTCGGAGAGTTTGAGATTGCGAAACTCAACCGACTGCCCCCCCACGGTGAGACCGGGTGCCGTGCGCTCCTGTTTCAGAGCGGGATGACTCCCCCAGGCGACCATGTCGTCCACCTTCCCAAGGAGCGTGTCCCCGACCATCTCCATGCGGACCTTGTGCCACACGCCAGGCTTGATGTCGGCGCTGAAGCGCGCGAAAACCTCGGCCTTGTCCGGGCCGTCGTGGTCCATGTCGTCCTTCTGGATCGCCACAGACCGTGGGTTGATGGCGATGCGGGAAAGGTGGCCCTTGGGTGCGTTGATTGAAAGACTGGTTGTCTTGGCGCCTTCAAACTTGAATTCGTACTCGAAAACAAAGTCCGCCAGTTTGTTCGGCAACCGTGTGACCGCCCCGTGTTTATCCTCGGGTTTCTCGGATCCCCGCAGCACGCCGCCTGCGATCTCCCACGCGCCCTTGGCCGACTTCCAAAGGGAACCCTGTTCGGCATCAAACTTGTTTTCATAGATCACTTTGCCGGGCAGCGCCAAGAGGGGCTTGTCAGCCGCAAACAAAGGGCACCAGTTCAAAAGGAGCGCGACAGCGGGGAGCATCACGGGTGTTTTCATAAAGCTTCAGCGAGAGAGGAAACACCCGTTCGGGCGCAAAGTTGCAAAGAACGGTGACTGAAACCGCACCAAACAGAGACTACCGAGCGCGAAAGCTGCGGGAAAGTCCATGAGGTGTTGCCTGCATTTAATGCCCCCGCTCAGCCGGGAAAAAAGCGCTCAGGGGCCCACCCGCCGCAAGGACCCTACTGGGCCAGCGCAGTGCCGGGATAAAAGTAGGCCAAACGCCACTCGGCACCCACCTTGCGCCACGCCAAACGCGGTCCCTTGTAAGACTCGCGAAGGGCACTTCTCGGCGAGATCCAAACCCCCTCGCGTCGTGCGGGCCGGTCTTGCAGCGTCTCCCTCAAGCTTGCCCAGAGCTTGTAGTGGTTCCAAAAATCGTAAGGCTCCTCATCAATCGGGGCCAGATCTTCACGCCAGGCGAAATCCGGCGCCAACATCGGTTGGATCACAGACTGGTCGCGGGTGATGGTCCCTTCCAAAAGCCGCACACGCGCAGCCTCCAGATTCTGATCCATCGCAATCGGCCGCGTCGCGCAGCCTGAGAAAAATAGACTCACAGCCAACAGGCCGAGGACAGCGACATTGCGAAGCCGGAAGCCTGGATGGATTGGTGGGGTGGCGGTTTTCATTGGGTGATCTCTAAATCCTGACCTGTCCAGTACCCCTGAGTTGATACTTATAAGTTGTCAACTCCTCCAGCGCCATCGGTCCTCTGGCATGCAATTTGTCGGTTGAGATACCAATTTCGGCGCCAAACCCGAATTCGCCTCCGTCCGTAAACCGAGTCGAAGCGTTCCAATAGACAGTCGCCGAATCGACCTCCCGGAGGAAACGCTCGGCCAACTCGGCGTCCCCCGTGATGATGCCATCACTGTGGTGCGAACCATTCTCCTCGATGTGCGAAATCGCCTCGTCCAGTCCTTCAACCACCTTGACCGCGAGCACCAAGTCGAGGAATTCGGTCTTAAAATCAGATTCAACCGCGGGACGCAGCTTCGCCGCCAGTTCCGGGAAACGAGCGGCAACCTCCAACGCCTCGGGGTCACACCGCAACTCAACCCCCCTCGCCGCCAGTGCGCATGCGGTGCCGGACAGGAACAACGGGAGCACCGAGCGGTGCACGAGCACGGTCTCCACTGCATTACAAACCCCTGGACGCTGGCATTTTGCATTCACCACAATGTCCCGCGCCATATCCTGATCTGCGTTCGCGTCCACGTAGAGGATGCAGATCCCGTCGTAGTGCTTGATCACGGGCATCCGGGCGTGGTTGACGACCGTTTCGATCAGACCCTTTCCGCCCCTTGGAACAATCACGTCCAGATACCTGTCCATTTCACACAGGTGCCTCACCGCCTCGCGGTCCGTCACTGAAATCAGCTGGATGGCGTCGGCCGGCAATCCCGCGCGGTCCAGTCCCTTCGAAAGTGCGGCGGCGATGGCCACGTTCGAACGGATCGACTCTGACCCCCCCCTGAGGATGGTCGCATTCGCCGTCTTCAGGCAAAGCACGGCGGCGTCGCTGGTCACGTTCGGGCGCGATTCAAAAATGATGCCAACCACCCCGATCGGGACGCGGACCTTGCTGATTTCAAGCCCATTGGGACGTGTCCAGCGGCGCATCAGTTCACCCACCGGATCCGGCAGCGCCGCCACTTCGCGCACCCCTTCAGCCATTGCTTTGATGCGCGCCTCCGAGAGTGTCAGACGGTCGATAGCTGCCGCTGAAAGTCCGTTGGCGCGGGCGCGCTCAACATCCTCCCGGTTGGCCGCCAAAATGAGGCTTTGTGCCTCCAACAACGCATCCGCCATCGCGCACACACCGGCGTTCCGTTGCGCCGTGCTTGAGTGCGCCAGACTCCGAGCGGCCAAGCGGGCGCGCCGTCCATAATCGATGATGCTCTGCTTCAAGTCGCTCATGAGCGCTCCCGAATGGGTCCGGTTCCGGGCAAAAACCGGGTGCCCACATCCCGCCCCTTGAGCACACCGGCGATCTGCCCTGCCTTGCGACCGCTGGCGATCACCGTGAGAATCCCGGCGTCGACGGCCAGGCTGACCGCCTGAAGTTTTGAAACCATTCCCCCCACGGAAAAACGCCCCTTTTCCTCCCGCGCCAGGCTGCTGACCTCCGAGACGTCCCGTACCTGTCCAATGCGCTTTCCACGGGCGTCCAACAGGCCCTCAACGCTGGTGAGCAGCATCAGAAGATCCGCTTTGACTAAGCTCGCGACTTCGGCCGAAAGGCGGTCATTGTCTCCAAACTTGAGCTCCTCGGTCGCAACCGAATCATTTTCATTGATGATCGGAACGACCCGCCCCGAGTCGAGCAGTCTGCTCAGCGTGTTGCGAACGTTCTGGGAGCGGGCCCTACTGTCAATGTCGTCATGGGTGAGCAGCAACTGCGCGACCTGCAGGCCGTAACCGTCGAAGTGCTCCGCGTAGTACTGCATGAGCTTGGACTGCCCGACTGCAGCGCAGGCCTGCCGGAGTGCAAGGTCCTCGGGCCTTTTCTTCAGTCGCAGCGCTCCGAGTCCCGCCGCAACCGCCCCGCTGGAAACCAACACGCACTGGTGTCCCTCCGCCACCAGCGCGGCGACCTCTCGACTGAGTCGCGCAAACTGACGCTCGTCCAGACTGGTCCCCCGCACGGAGGCCAGAATGCCCGAACCAAACTTTAAAACAATGCGCATGGGTAGCTTCAGCCGGGCGCGGGGGCCCTCATGAGCGGGTCATCTAAATCGACACGCCCAACAGCATCAACCCTAATGAGTCGAAACGCCCTGACGCGGCAACCCCAAAGTGCCGTGCTGAACCTAGCGCCCCGCGAAGTGATGGAGTGCATCGACCCGAACCCCTCCCCGCTCCCACCGCAGGTGCGAGGAGACACTCCGGGTCACAAAACGCTTTGCCGCCGCAACGGCGTGCGGCAGCGACTCTCCCTTTGCAAGTTCGGACGCGACCGCGGCCGAATAGGTGCATCCCGTCCCATGGGTCGAAACGTCCCGCACAAAGGGTGCCTCAAACCAGGTTTCCATGCCGTCGACTTCGACCAGCAGATCGGCGGCGGTGTCCTCGGCGAGATGGCCGCCTTTCATCAGGAACGCCGTTCCGTATCTTTGCACGAGTTGCCGGCCCGCCTCCCGCATTTCAGCCCGGGAACGGATGGAGCGATTCACGAGCGCCGAGGCCTCGTCCAGATTGGGAGTCACCACGGTGGCGGCGGGGAACAGACGCGTCTCATACACGGCCACCGCCTCCAGTTGGAGCAGCCTGTCTCCGGAGGTCGCAACCATCACCGGATCCACGACAAGTGGAGGATTGCACGCCTTAGGCCGGAACTCCTCCAGCGCATCGGCGACTGCCTCCAAGATCGGGGGCGAATACAACATCCCCGTCTTGATGGCAGCCAGCGGAAACGCAGCGAAAAGCAACCTGATCTGCTCGGAAACAATCGCGGGTTCAACGCCCTGAATGGCGCTTACCTTCCCCGGGATCTCCGCCACCACGCACGTCACAGCGGTCAACCCGTAGACCCCGAGCGCGCTCATGGTCTTCAGGTCCGCCTGAATTCCCGCCCCCGCGCTGTTGTCGGAACCCGCAATACTCAAGACTGGCCGCAGGGAATTCAACGGGACCTCCTCACTTCAAAGCCACACACAAGCCAACTCCGGATTGCTTCACGGGCTCAGCCATCATTTTGCACGCCCCCCTCGGTCTCAGCCACAGCTGAGCGTTACGCGCTTTTTCAGAGCGCCAATTGCTTCTGCTGAGGATTGTCTGGCGGCAGACGGGACTGCAGCGCTCCTTTGGTCCCCCTTGCCTTGGGTGTCTGGAGTTTCCGATGGAGCCCGCGCCTCCTGGAATCTCAGAGATTGCGTCTGAGCCGCAGGTCTCCTGTCGAGTCAACATCCGCCGCCTATGCGAAGAGCTTGGTGACCGGCTTCGCCTTGACCAGTTCGCGGGGTTGGTTGAGGTGGTTGTGCACGATGGTTTCCGGATCGATCCCGCACGCGTGGTACATGGTCGCAAGCAGTTCGGTTGGGTGCACCGGGTCCTCAGCCGGGCTGCTGCCCGTCTTGTCGCTCTGACCGTGGACATAGCCACGCTTGATCCCTGCTCCGGCCACAATCGAAGAGTAGCAATAGGGCCAGTGGTCGCGGCCGTCGGCACTGTTTCCGTTGCCCGAAGTGCTGACCCCCTTGATGGGGGACCTGCCGAACTCGCCGATCGCCACGACCAGGGTTTCGTCCAGCAACCCGCGGGAATCCATGTCGGCAAAGAACGCCGAGAGCCCTTGGTCCAGCATGGGGGCGGACTTGGTTTTCATGCGGTCCGTCAGTCCAACGTGGTGGTCCCAAGAATGGTTGTCGGAGTTGGCTACCTTGGGCCAGATCACCTCCACCACGCGGGTACCTGCCTCGACCAAACGCCTGGCCAGCAAACAACTCTGGCCAAAGGTGTTGCGGCCATAGCGATCGCGCATCTCAGAACTTTCCTGCGAGAGATCGAAGGCCTTCCTCGCGCGACCGGAGATGATCAGATTGAGGGCGCGCTTGTAGTAGTCGTCCAAATTATAACGTTCCACAGCCTTCTCCACTTCGGGCATCGACGATTCGATGACGGAACGCAACTCCGCGCGGCGCTGGAGGCGCAGGGCAAACACCTCCGGCGGAAGTTTAAGGTCTTCCACCGCGAGTCGCTCCATCTTCTGCATGTCAAGGTCGTCCCCGGGAGGATACAAAGTGTAGGGATCAAACGCCTTGCCAAGGAAGCCTGCGGTCCCTCCCTTGCCAACTACGTTGCTCTCCTGCAGTGGCCTGGGAAGCATCACAAAAGGCAGCATCGGTTCAGCAGAGGGCTTGAGGCGAACGATGTTAGACCCGAAATTCGGGTAATCCTTGGCATCCGGGGGTTCCAACTGGCCTGAAGGGCTCACCTTGTCAGTGGTGTAACCAGTCATGATCTGATAGATCGCCGCAGTATGGTTGAAGAGACCGTTTGGCGTGTACGCCATGGAACGGATCTGTGTGAACTTGTCGTTCACCTTCGCCAACTGGGGTAACATTTCCGTGTAACGCACGCCCGGGATCTGGGTCGAAATCGAGCCAAACGCGGAACGGATGTTGTCCGGAACGTTCTCCTTTGGATCCCAGAGATCGATGTGGCTGGGGCCCCCCTGAAGATAGATCAGCACCACACTCTTGGCCTTCCCCCACCCAGGACCGCCTTTGCCCCCGGCCTCGGCCGCCTTTGCCTGGAGGTTCAGCATCGTTCCAAGCGACATCCCCAGGATGCCGCTGCCGCCCAAACGCAGCAAATCGCGCCGGGCCATCTTGAGTTCTGCGTTACAAAGGTCGCTGCAATTTCCGCCGGGAAGATGGATCATAAAACGTCAAGGTTTGTGGTGCTTTGCCTACGGGTTTTCTCAGACAAGGAAAGTTAAATGAAACAAGTAAACACTAACTATCAGCGATTGAATAAAAAGGCAGGGTTATTAATGAGCGCCCAGGTCAGATCCTGAACAACGGTCAAACGTTTTTCAGAGATCTGGCGTTTGCTGGACTCCGCATCAATCCTGAGCTGCACCAGCACCGCGTCCAATCGGATCGGCGCTGAGGCCTTCTCAAGATTCGTTTTCATTTCGGTGTGCCGCGGGTCCGGAGCGAGCGCCACCTTTGCTTCCATCGTCTCGCGGTGCAACCGCCAGTACTCAGGATTCATGTGCCGGATGAATTCCGTCAGGAACGCACTCTCGGCGGGTGTCCGTTCCGCGACCGCTTTCGCCAGCGTCTGGGTGACCGCGGACGGAACCCCTTCGTGAAGCGGATCGGCGGCCGTGGTGAAGTAGACGCGGAAACGTCCGATGAGCAGACCGTCGGCGGACTTCTGCGCGAGCCGGAGCGTAATCTTCTGGGCGGCATCGACATTGAGCACCTCCCTAAACTGAAAAGCCGCCACCTGCCGGCGCCCCGTGCCCCCCCCCACTGCCCAACCGTTCTGGGCGTCATCTTCCTTCCCGTCGATGGCGGCGACTGCCGGAAACTTGGCTTGCTCGTGGGACGCCCAAGCCTTCGCGAGGGCCACAGCTTTTTCGCCGGCGGGCTTGGCAGCGTCCGTGTATTTCAAAGCCACTTCGCTTAAGATAAAGTTGCCATCCTTGGACCGCCCCGGGCCGTACACGGGAGCGGAGGGATCCGGTAACACCTCGAGGAGGAAGCCGGTGATGCCTTTGAGCGGGGCGGTGAAGGTGATGGTGTAGTCCCCCCGAGTCTGCGCGCCCGAGGACACCACGGAGCCGTCTTTCTGAATCTCCAGCTTCACCTGCCCCACGCCAGTCGCGCGCTCAGGAGTGAGAAGCGCCCACTGAACGGGATCTTTCGCCGGCTGCTTGAGGCTGGTCCATCCGGCGAGCCGTTCGGCAAGCCCAGCGTCCCATCCCTTCAGAGCAAGCGCTGCACGCGCTTCGCGCTCCTTGCGGACGGCCTCCCTCTCTTCCCGGAGGTTTTTGGTCTCCAACTCGTAGCGTTCGAGCGCTGCCTTTGCCGCGGAGATCGCGTCGTTGCGCTCCTTCTCCATTTTCGCGATCACTGGCGCCTGCTCCTTTTCCTTGGCCTCCCAAGCGGTGACGACCGCCTTGTGATCCGCCTCAACCTGCACCATGACCTGCCTGGTCGCCTCCTGCTCCTTTGGGGTGGCCTCCCTGGAGAGCACCCGTTGGAAGAGCTCGTTGACCAGTTTTGCATCGTCCTTTTCCCGCCCCACGAGTTTGACCAGCTCATTTTTGGGATCCTGAATCGCACCAGAAACCGTGGCGCCGCTCAACAGCGCCATGACCGAACCCAGCCGCAAGTCGCTGCTGCGCTCGCACTCGCAGGTACTCTCGCGGGCCGGCTTTCCAAGCGTCGCCAGGAAGCCTCCGGCTCCTTCGCTGCTCGAGTCCACCATCTGGGCAGCACGCTTGATTCCAGTGCCACCGGGCAGGGCAGGCTGCGAACCGGTAACCGCGAACACCGAATCGAAAAGGGTTTCCGCAGACAACCGGCGGGCCACCGCATGGGAGTAGTTCACCGAGTCGTCTTCGTTCCATTGGTTGGTGGAAACCGAGAGCTGGTAGGTACGAGACTTGCATATTGCACGAAAAACTTCCCGCATGTTGAAGCCTCCCTTCACAAAGTCCTGCGTCAATTTCTCGAGCAACTCAGGATTCGAAGGCGGATTGCCGGCGCGGATGTCGTCAAGTGGTTCGATGATCCCCCGCCCCAGCAGGTAGCCCCATATCCGGTTGACGTAACTCGAGGCAAAGTAGCGGTTGTCTGCCGCGGTCATCCACTGCGCCAACTGTTCCCGGCGGGTCGTTTTTTCACCGGCCTCATACGTGGCGGGATAAGGGAACTCCGGCGGGGTGACCTTCGCGGTGCGGTCGTGCTTGATCTGTCCGCCCGGGTTTTCCTTCACGATCTCAAACAGCGGTTTTGCCCCCTCCACGGCGGTCCCTCCCAGTTTCCGACCGTTGCTCGCCGGGTCTTCCGCGAGGCTGACTTGGGCAAAATACGCGGCTGTCTGATAATACTGGTCCTGGGTCCAGCGTTCGAAAGGGTGGTCGTGGCACTTGTTACAGTTGAACCGGGTCGCAAGGAACAGGTGCGTGGTGTTCTCCATCGTTTCCGCCGGTTGCCTCAGGATTTTCCAGTAACTGGCCGGCGGGTTGTCCTTGTTGGAGCCGCTGGCAGTGACGATCGCCCGGGCGAACTGATCATAAGGGGTGTTCTTCTCAATGTTGGAGCGGATCCAGGCGCGGAAACCTTCCGCCCCCTCCTTGCCGAGGAACTTAGCGTTCACCTGAAGAAGGTCGCTCCACTTGTTGGTCCAGTGCTCCACAAAATCCGGGCTTCCGACCAACGCATCGATGACCTCGTCGCGCTTGACCCGCGGATCGCGGGGGTCGGCGATGAAGGCACGCAGTTTTTCGGTCGAGGGGGGCAGGCCCGTCAGATCCAGAAAGACGCGGCGCAAGAATTCCCCGTCGGTAGACAGGCCCGAAGGTTCAATCTGCATTCTCCTCCACTTGGCGGCCACCAATTCGTCAATCCGGCCCCAAGCGACAGGTTCCTTCCACTGGAAGCCCGAGCGGTCGCCCATGACCGTGACCGTCGTGGCTGCATAATTTCCCTCGTAGCGGGCGAGCATGGGGGCCTCGCCCCGGCGGAGCGTGGTGACGAGGCCAGAGGCGTCCACCGTGGAAACGTCGGTGTTCCCACTTTCGACAAAGGCCTCGTTGGATACATCACGCACCGCCCCGTCGGCAAAATAGGCGACCACCCGCAGTTGCTGGCGGCTTCCAATCTGCTGCAGCACCGGGTTTTTGGGAAACAGTTCGATCCGCGCGACCTTGAGCGAATCTTTTTTGAGCACTGCCCCCCCGGCGATCCATTCGCGAAGGATGTGGTAATACTTCTCGTCGGCATGCATCCGGCGCCCTCCCTCATGGGGGACCTCGGCAACGGCCTTGAGCAGCATGAGGCTGTCATCGGGGGAGGCGATCGTCACCCGCCGACTGGCCATGTCGTCCGTCAAGGAACGCAGGTCATACTCGGGATCGTAACCGCGCAGCGACAGCTTGAAACCGGCCTTTCCGTCCTTGGCTCCGTGGCATGTGCCTTGGTTGCAACCCAGCTTGGTCATCACCGGGTTCACGTCCCTCACGAAGTCCGACTCGAAAACCCCCAAGGCTCCAGAAACAACCACCGGGATCGTCTGGGTCATTCCGGCAAAGGAAACCCGCAGCTCGGAAGAGCCATCCGCCTTGGGGTGCAATTGCCCGGTTGGCGTCAGATCCGCGACGGGAGCGGAAACTTCGAGCCTGGCCGAGCGGGTGATGTCCGCAGACTCGCCGCTCTCATACTTGGCCGAAATGAGCAGTTGCACGTAGTCGTTGCGTCGCCTGAGTTCAACCTTCGAGGGAACCACTTCGATCGAAATCAGCTTTCGCCCCTGCGGAAGAACTTCTGCGCCCTCGGCGGGTTTCTGCTGCAACCTGAGCCCGCCCTTTCTTACCCTCGCCCCTAAATCCGCCCCCGCCCCGCTCAGCGGGACCGAATCAAACTCAGCGCGGGTCGCGCCGGTGCGGGAATCCAGCACCCGGATTTTGCCATCCCCTCCCGCCACAGCAACGGCGGCACCGTCCGGATGGAAGGCAACGGCATACACGGGCGATTTCTCGAGTTTTACAGAAAACATTTGCTTGCCAACGTTCGCCTCGAATTCCTTGAGCTTCTCCTTCTCCTCGGTGCTCTGCTCGCGCGCGGGCTTGGCATTGATGGCGGAGATGGCAGGCGGGACAGAAAGGCTTCC
>JBILKV010000153.1:0-10301 GCA_044376515.1 Chthoniobacteraceae bacterium
ACGCTGCCAATAGAGGGCGCGCGCCCCGTGGGTAACGCGCCGACAGCGCGCGGGGGTCGAAACAAGCATGGGTGACATTGCAGCGGCCACCGCCCGAAATCCGGACCTTGGCGAGCGGCAGTGGACCTTTTTCTAGCAGCAGGACACGGGTTCCGGGGCGGGCTTCGGCGGCGGCTATGGCGCCAAAGTAGCCCGCGGCTCCTCCGCCGATGACAAGGATGTCGGTCTCTTGCATTGGGGGCCTAGCGCAGGTCGCTGTTGCGGCAAAGCTTTGCGTAGATGCCGTCAAGCGTCTGGAGTTCCGCATGCCGCCCACGCTCGACAATGCGGCCGCGTTCGAGCACGAGGATCTGGTCGGCGTTGCGCACGGTGGAAAGACGGTGGGCGATAACAAAGCACGTGCGCTTTTGCATGAGGCGCTCGAGTGCCTGTTGGATCTGGCGCTCCGTCTCAGTATCGACGCTGGCGGTGGCCTCGTCGAGGATCAGCACCGGTGGGTCCTTGAGCAGCATCCGTGCGATGGCGATGCGCTGCTTTTCCCCCACGCTCAGCTTCACGCCGCGCTCGCCGACCAGCGTGTCGAGGCCTTCGGGGAGGCGCGCCACAAAAGCCTCCGCATTCGCCGTGGAGAGGGCCTGTTGCAGTGCCTCTTCGGTCGCGTCGCGCCGGCCGAACAGCAGGTTCTCCCGGAGTGTTCCGTTGAAAAGGAAACTCTCCTGCGTGACCATGCCGACCGCCTCGCGGAGTGCGGCCCGCGGGAGGTCGCGGACGGGGCGCCCGTCAAGAAGGAGCTCCCCGCTGTCGTATTCGTAGAAACGCGGCAGCATCTGGACCACGGTGGACTTGCCGGCACCCGTCTCGCCAACAAGCGCCACCGTTTCGCCGGGGCGTGCATGCAGCGTGATGTCGCGCAGCACCGGAACGTCGGGCCTGTACGAGAAGCAAAGATCTCGGAATTCGACCTCGCCGCCTACGAAGAGCGGGCCGCGGAATGCGCCGTCGTCGGGTTCCGCAGGTTCGTCGAGAATTTCAAAGACCCTTTCGCCCGCAGCCCTTCCGGCCTGGAGGATCTGGTTGAGTTGGTGGAGCCTGCCGATGGGTTCGTAGAGGAAGCCCGCCAGCAGGAGGAAGCCGGCGAGGTCGCCCACGCTCATTTCCCCCCGGAGGACGGCCCGCGCGCCAAGTGCCACCACGAGGGTCGTGCCCAGTGAGGCGAGCAGGGACATCGAGGGGTTATAGACCGCCCAAATCCGCATCACGACCAGCGTCGCCTTCTGCAGTGCGGCGCTGAAGGCATTGAACCGGCCGTGCTCCTCCTCCTCGCGAACGTAGGTCTTGATCTGGCGGATCCCGGCGAGGTTGTCGTGAAGCAGCGCGTTCATCGCGGAGGAGGCCTTGCGCTGGCCGCGGTAGCGGAGCTTTGCGGTGAGGGTGTAGGCGAGCGCGCCGCCCGCCAGAAACGGCACGGGTGCCAGGCTCCAAAGTGCCAGCGAGGGGTGGTAGGAAAAAAGCATCGATGCGACGATGACCACCTGCAGGGCGGCCACCGCCCCCTGTTCGACGCCGTCGATGAGGACGCGTTCGACGGCGTTGACGTCTTCCATGACGCGTGTCATGACGTCGCCTGTGGAGCGGTTGTCAAACCAGCGCAGTGGCAGCCTCTGGATGTGGGAGTAGAGGTCGCTGCGCAGGTCGAAAATAACCTTCTGCTCGAAACTGTTGTTGAGCAGGATGCGGAGGGAATTGAGCATGTCGCGCGCCACAAAGGCTGCGAGCGCCCAGCCGACCAGTTCCCCGAGCTTTTCGCCGCGCCCTTGGCGCACCTCGTCGATGATGAGTTGCGTGACCTTTGGGAAAACAATGACCAGCGCGGTGGAGAGCAGCGCGCACAAGAGCGTGCCCGCAGCCCATCTTGGGTAGCGCCGCAGGTAGCGGAAGACCCGCAGAACCGTCTTCACCGGAGGACCTCGAACTGACTGAGCAGACGGAAAGCCTGGTAGCGCGCGGCGATGTCGTTCTGGGTGAGGGTGCGTAGCCGTTCCAGACTGAACGCTTCAACGTTGAAACTGGCCAGCACACTTCCGAAAACGACGCCGTGGCGGAGTTGCTCGAAGCTGACCGCGCCTGTGGCGTTTGCCGCGAGGTATCCGGCGAGGCCGCCGGCAAAGGTATCCCCAGCGCCGGTGGGGTCGTGGATGTCCTCGAGCGGATAGGCGGCGCAGGAGAAGAAATCGTCCTGCCCGAAGAGGAGGCAGCCGTGTTCGCCTTTTTTAATGGCGACGAACTGCGGTCCCATGGAGCGGATCTTGTGGCCTGCCTTGATGAGGCTGGTCTCACCGGTGAACTGCCGCGCCTCGCCGTCGTTGAGGATCAGCATGTCCACGCGACGCAGGAGCGCCTCGAGGTCGCCCCGGGCAATGTTGATCCAGAGGTCCATGGTGTCGGCGATCACAAAGCGCGGGCGCTCCATTTGGTCGAGCACATGGCTTTGGAGCGAGGGGGCGATGTTGGCCAGCAGCACGAAGGGCGAATCCGCGTAGGGGGCGGGAAGCGTCGGCGTGAAGTGTTCGAACACGTTGAGCTCCACCGAACGGGTTTCGCGGACGTTCATGTCCCACATGTACTCGCCCGACCATCGGAACGTCTTGCCCGGGAGCTGTTGCAGACCGCCCAGATCGATCTGGCGCCCGCGCAGGAAGGTCAGGTGTTCCGCCGGAAAATCCTCCCCGACCACGCCGACGAGTTTGACCGGCGTGAAAAAGCTGGCACCGACGGCGGCGTAACTGGCCGAACCGCCGAGCAGGTCGGCGTGTTCCTCCACGGGGGTTTTGACGGTATCAAGGGCGATGGAACCAACAACGAGTACAGACATGAGGTGGAAAGGGTGGAATGGAAAGCATGGTCCGCCGGAGCGCTTCCGGCAAACGCGGATTTAGGCCGCCGGGCGTGGGGCCTGATGCGTAAGCCTCTGGCAGGCCAGCACGGTGTTGTGCATCAGCATTGCGATCGTCATGGGACCGACACCGCCCGGCACCGGGGTGATTGCGCGGCACTTCGGGGCGACCTCCTCGAAAGCAACGTCGCCGACAAGTTTAGTGCCCTTTGGCGAGCCCGGATCATCGACGCGGTTGATGCCCACATCGATCACCACCGCGCCTTCACGCACAAAGTCAGCCGTCACAAACTCCGGCCGCCCGATGGCCGCGATAAGAATATCCGCGCTTCGGCAAACCCCCGGAAGGTCCCGGGTTCGGGAGTGGGCGACGGTGACCGTGGCGTCCCCCCCGGGGCCCTTCTGCATGAGCAGGAGCGCCATGGGCTTGCCTACAATCATCGAGCGCCCCAGAACCACCGCATGCGCGCCCGCCGTTTCGACGCCCGCCTCGATTAGGAGTCGCTGGCAGCCCAGGGGCGTGCAGGGCACAAAGGCCTCGGGATCCCCGAGGGCGACCTTGGCGACGTTGACCGGATGGAATCCGTCGACGTCCTTGCACGGATCGATCGCCTCGATGATCGCGCGTTCGTCGATGTGCGGCGGCGGCGGGGATTGCACAAGAATCCCGTGGATGGCTGGGTCCTCGTTGAGCCGCCTCACCAGCGCAAGGAGGTCGCTCTGCGAGGTAGACGCCGGCAACTCGAATTTTTCGGAATGCATTCCAATCTCGCGGCATACCCGGTCCTTGGAACGGACGTAAGCGCGGGAGGCTGGATCCTCCCCTACGAGCACGACTGCGAGACCAGGCACGTGGCCCGCGGCCTTGAGCCGTTCCACGGAGGCGAGCGTTTCTAGTTGGATCTTGTGGGCGATGGCCTTGCCGTCGATGAGCGTCATAGTTGGCGGGAGTGTGGGCAGCGGCGCTACAGGAGACAAGGCAGCAGGAGAAGGCCCGCAACGGTGGCGGGCGCCTCTGGTTAAGGGGCTGTTGTGGCTCTCGCGGTGCGGGCCCCGGCTTCGTTTCTCTCGGGTGGCGCACCCAGCAGCGCGCATAGTCCGGCGGTGTCCTCAGTGGTGAACACCACGGGCGCAAGCATGGTAACGGTGACGCGCGAAAAAGGTTTGGGGATTCTGAATCTATCCCAACTTTTGATTTCCCAGTAGCGTTCGTAGTCCACTCGGATCGCCATGACGGGAAAACCCGTCTTTATCGCCAGGCGGAGCAGGCCTGGACTGGCCTCGTACACGGGCCCCCGCGGGCCGTCGGGGGTGATTGCGACGTCCACTCCGCCCCTGAGTTGGGCCCGCAACAGCATCAGAGCTTTCACGCCGCCACGGGAACTGGAGCCGCGGACCGCCTGCATTCCAAAGTTGGCCATGAAAGCCGAAAGTAGGGCGCCGTCGCGGCTCGGACTTGTCAGGATACTGACCGGATAGCACCGCCGGCAGAACCACTCGAAGATCAGGGGCAGGACAAGGATCCTGTTGTGCCAGACCCCGACGATGAAGGGGTTGCCCGGACTCCGGGTCCGGTAGCCCGCGAGGTCCGTATAGCTCCAGCGAAGTGTGCCTCCCAGGAGTTTGAGCAGAATGGTGGCGAGGCCGACCACCAGGGATTGCCAGTTCACTCTGCGGGTTCTTTCCAGCGGAACATCCCGGGGCCGGGCAGGTCGAGTTGGTCTAGGATCCGATCGACAACGGTGTCCGCGATTGCGTTGAGGGTGGAGGCGCCCCCGTAGAAGGAGGGGGAGGCGGGGAGAATGGTGGCGCCGGCCTCGAGCAGGGTGACCACGTTCCGCGCGTGGATCAGGTTCCAAGGCATCTCCCGTGGAACCAGCAGTAGCTTGCGGCGCTCCTTTAAAAAAACGTCGGCCGCCCGCAGAATGGTCGAGTCGCTCGTGCCGGCCGCAATGCGCCCGAGGGTTCCCATCGAACAGGGCACGATCACCATCGCGTCAAACCGCGCCGAGCCACTCACAAACGGTACGTTCATCGTCTTGTCTCCGTGCTGTTGGACGCCGGTGGGGACCACCAGTTCGCCGAGTTCCTCGCGCACCACCTGTCGGGCGTAGGTGCTGAAGACGAGGTGGATTTCGTGGGCGGCCGCGTCCAGACGGCTCAGGAGTCGCTGCAAATAAATGGCGCCGCTGGCTCCCGTTGCTGCGAGGACGATTTTCATCGGGGTGGACGTTCCGGCCTAAAGCAGGCCCGCAGCGTGCATCCGGCGGGTGATCTCGCCTTGGCGCGCCAGAAGCGTTGCGTAGACTGGCTGCAGTTTTTCATCGGGAACGCAGCGGCTCGCCGCATCGAGTTGGACCACGCGTCCGCACAGTTCGCGGAAGGTGACAGGCTTGCCCTGGGCTGCGTGGCAGGCGTAGGCCGCCTGAATCGCGGCTCCGAGGGCGGCCCCCTCCGCGCTGGCCAAGCAGACGGTCGCAGCTCCAAAAATGTCCGCGCAGATCTGCCGCCAAACCCCGCTGTTGCTGCCCCCGCCGGTGAGCCGGATCTCGGTGGGGCGGATGCCAAGCGAACGGAAACGGTTCAGCCCGTAGGCGAGCCCCAGGGTGACTCCCTCCATGACGGCTCGGGCCATGTGGGCAGGGGTCATGTTGGACGTGGTCAAACCGTGGAACATGCCGGTGCCGGCGGGAAGGTTCGGGGTGCGCTCGCCGTTAAGGTACGGGAGAAACAGGAGGCCCGCGGCGCCGGGGGGCGTCGTGAGAATCTGTTTCTCCATTTCCTCGTGGCTCCAGCCGAACAGTTTCCGGGTCTGCTCGGTGGCGACCGTCACGTTCATCGTGCAGACCAGGGGCATCCAGCGGTCCGTGGAGTCGCAGAACGCGGCGACCTCCCCCTCCTCGTCGACGATCGGTTCTGCAGCGTGGGCGAAGACGGTGCCCGAGGTGCCGAGGCTGACCGTGACCACGCCGGGCTGGACGTTGCCCGTGCCGATGGCGCCCATCATGTTGTCGCCTCCGCCAGCGCTGATGACCGGGCTGCGCCCGAGGCCCCACGCGACCCGCAGGTTGTCGCGCAACAGGCCGACCACGCTCCGCGAAGACACCAGCGGCGGCAGGGTTGCCGCCAGTTCAGGATCAATGAAATCAATGAGCGGCTTGCACCACTCTCTGGTCCGCACATCCATCAGGCCTGTACCCGACGCATCCCCGAACTCCATGGAGCGCTCGCCGGTCAGGTGGAAGTTGATGTAATCGTGGGGGAGCAGCACCGATTCGAGCGCCTTGTAGTGCTGTGGCTCGTTTTGTTTGAGCCAGAGGATTTTGGGGGCGGTATAACCGGGCAACATCGCGTTTCCCGAAAGTTTGATGAGTTCGTCGGCGCCGCCAAATTCGGCCTCGAACTGTTTGCACTGGTCTACCGTCGAGGTGTCGCACCACAGCTTCGCCGGCCGGATCACCCCACCCTTGGCGTCGAGCGGTACAAAGCCGTGCTGCTGGCCACTGACGCCGATGGCAGCGACCTCCTGTTTCCGCGCGCCAAGAGCAGCCAGCACCTCCCTGACCGTCGCGTCTACCGCCTCCACCCACTCTTGCGGATCTTGTTCCATGTGGCCGGGCGGTAGGCCTTCGATGAGTCCGTACGCCTTTTGTGCGGAGGCCAGAACCTGGCCGGTGGCCACATCCAGCGCGATGGTTTTGGTGGACTGCGTACCGCTGTCGATGCCCAGAGCAATCATAGGTGTGATTTGAAGGATGCCGCTTTGTCTCTTCCGCGGCGCCGCAGTATCGTCCACAACAGACGCCCGACAGGAAGCCCGAAAAAAGAAGCCCATGATCACCAAACTCCTTCACACCCGTTACCGCGTTGAAAACCTGGAGCGCACCGTTGTGTTCTACACACGGGTGCTTGGCCTCCAAGAAGTGTCCAGGCACCGTTCCCCGCGGGGTTCGGAGTTGGTGTTTTTCAAAGCGCCCCAGAGCGAGGAACTCATCGAGATTTGTTGCTACCCTGCGTCGGGCCCCGTCGTGGTCGGAGCGGATTTGACGCACCTCGCTTTTGAGGTAGATGATCTCGAGCGCTTCGCCCTTCACGCCGCAGCGGAGGGTTTTCCGCTTTCCGACGGCCCCACAAAGACCTCCTCCGGAAGCATCATCGCCTTCATCGACGCGCCGGAGGGATACGAGGTCGAACTGATCCAGCGGCCACGCTAGGGGACTTCGCGTGTCCTGTACATCCTCCGGCTTGCCGCGACAGGCCGCTTCCGCTCTCCTCGGGCCCATGCGCAAGACAAAGATCATCGTCACGCTGGGCCCCGCCACCGAATCGGAGGAAATGCTGAGGGAGTTGATTCAGGCGGGCGCGAATGTTTTCCGACTGAACATGAGCCATGCGCCGCACGACTGGGTGCGGATGCTTGTGCCGCGTATCCGCTCCGTCGCGGAGTCCTTGAGCCAGACGGTCGGCATCCTCATGGACACGCAGGGCCCCGCCATCCGGACGGGCGACCTTCCGGCCAAGCTGCAGCTCAAAGCCGGCGACATCTTTGAATTCACGGTGCGCGGGGAAAAGAGCGAGGAGGATTACTCCGTTGATGTGAACTATGACGGGTTGATCGACGACATCTCAGAGGGCGACACCGTGCTGGTGGACAACGGCGTGATCCACATGAAGGTGCTTGAAAAAAAGGGGCACCGGATCCGTTGCGAGGTGCTCACCGAGGGACTGATGGGGTCACGACGGCATATTAATTTGCCCGGGGTCCGTGTGAACCTCCCGCCGCTTACGGAAAAGGATTTGGACGACGTGGCGTTGGGCTGCCAACTGGAGGTGGATTTTGTGGCGCTTTCCTTTTGCCGGCAGGGAAGCGACGTCATCGCGCTCCGCGAGGAGTTGACCGTGCGTGGAAGTCGCGCCCGGATTGTGGCCAAGATCGAGGACCAACTCGCAGTGCGCAACCTCGACGAGATCATCCGGTTGGCGGACATCCTGATGGTGGCCCGCGGCGACCTCGGCATCGAGTGCCCCATGGAGGATCTCCCCATCATCCAAAGGCGCATCGTCAAGCGGTGCATCCGCGCGGGACGCCCTGTGATCGTGGCCACCCACATGCTCGAGTCCATGATTCTTAATCCGGTCCCGACCCGCGCCGAGGTGACCGATGTCGCCAACGCCGTCTTTGAACAGGCCGACGCCATCATGCTTTCGGGCGAGACCACTGTCGGAAAATATCCGGTTAAATGCGTGGAAGTTCTTGACCGGGTCGCCCGGCGCATTGAACGCAGCGGCGGCGCCGGTTTCGGGGCGGAGGCCGTTCTGAGCGACGACCGCCAAAAAACGGCCCATGCCGCGGTCGTGCTTGCCAACTCGATGCCGGGGTCGAAGTTGGTCGTTTTCACCAGAAGAGGCGTCATGGCCGACTTCGCCTCCAATCAACGACCGGTGCATGCGCCGATTTTTGCGTTCGCCCCGACGCCGACTTCGGCGCGGCGGCTCACCCTCAACCGGGACTTGGTGCCCTTTTTTCTGCCGTTCGAGGCCCCCTCGGACCGGGTGATCCCCGCCGCCAAGCAACTGCTCCTCGAGCGGGGTTTGATAAAAAAAGGGGACAAGCTTGTCATCATCAGCGATTCGCCGGGGGGCGAGCAGCATTTTGATTCGGTCCAGGTGCGTACCGTCCTCTGATCACGGGTGACGGGGGTGTCCGGGCCGAGGAGAAGAGGAAACAGTTCGGCCTGTTTTTCTAGTAAAATTTGCCTCTGGAGCCTCGGCGTCCGGGGTGGGTGAAGCCCGCAATGCTGATTTCGCCGCTCTGCTTGGCTCAGCAAAGGATGTCGTGGATGACCTGGCCATGGACGTCGGTGAGGCGGATGTCCCGACCGCTGAAGCGGAACGTGAGGCGAGTGTGGTCGATTCCGAGCAGGTGCATGATGGTGGCGTGCAAGTCGTGGACCATCAGAGGCTTGTCGACGGCTTTGTAGCCGTACTCGTCCGTCGCGCCATAGATCGTCCCGCCTTTGATCCCGCCGCCCGCCAGCCAGATGGTGAAACCGAAGGGGTTGTGGTCGCGCCCGTCCTTGCCCTGCGCAAAGGGAGTACGCCCGAACTCGCCCGACCAGACCACCAGCGTGCTCTCCCACAGCCCGCAGGCCTTCAAATCGCGCAGCAGTGCCGCAATCGGTTGATCCACAGCGCGGGCGTTGTTTTCATGCCCCTCCTTGAGCTTGCCATGCTGGTCCCAACGGTCCCCTCCGACCGGCGGGCAGGTGAGTTCCACAAACCGCACACCGCGTTCGACAAGGCGGCGGGCGATCAGGCACTGTTGCGCGAAGGTACGGGTGGGCGCAAACTGCGCGTTGAAGCCGTACATCTCCTTGAGTGTCTCGGACTCGCCCTTGGTTTCCATAAGCTCTGGAACGGCCGCCTGCATTCTAAAGGCGAGTTCCCCGTTGAGGATGGCGCTTTCGATCTGGTCGTGCGCGCCCACCCGCGAGAGCAGTCCGCGATCGAGTTTGCGCGCAAGGGCGAGTTTGCGCTGTTGCAGTTCAAGCGAAGGCTCTGAGGGGGTGATGTTGGCCAGGGGCAGCGCTCCGGGCTTGAACACAGAGCCCTGAAAGGTGGCGGGCAGAAAGCCGGAGTTGAAGTTGTCCAGACCGCCCGGCGGAATCAGTCCTCCATTGAGGACCACAAAGCCGGGAAGGTCCAGGTTCTCCGAACCGAGGCCGTAGCCAAGCCACGCGCCCATGCTCGGCCGCCCCTGCAAACCGCTGCCGGTGTGTAGGAAGTAGTTGGCGTTGGTGTGCTCCGAAAACTCGCTCGTCATGGAACGCACCACCGCCAAATCGTCGACGCACTGGGCCACACAGGGGAACAGGCTGCTGACCGGAATGCCGCTCCGGCCGTGTTGCCTGAATTCCCACGGCGAGGCGAGCGTCGCGCCGTTATTGTTAAACTGCGTGGCCTCCATCTTCATCCCAAACGGCTGGCCGTTTTCGGCGGTGAGCCTCGGTTTCGGGTCGAAGGTGTCCACCTGCGACGGGCCACCATCCATGTAGAGGAAGATCACACTCTTGACCTTCGGCGCGAAATGTCCGGGTTTTGGCGAGAGTTGGCCTGGTTGCGCCCCGTTGGCCGCACCGCCAAAGACCCGTCGGGGATGCAGCGCCGTAAACGCCAACGCGCCGAAGCCTCCGGCGCAGCGCGCCAGCATCTCGCGGCGGCTCACAAAGGGGGAAGCGGTGTGGTTGCACGGATACATGGCTAGTTGATGTGGATGAACTCCTTGGTGTTGAACAACACGTGGGCAAGGTCCGCCCACGGCCGCGCATCTTCCGGCGGACAGTTGAGCACCGCCGCCTGCTCCTGAAGGAAGGCCAGCGCGTCCCCGATTTCCTCTGCTGAAGGCTGG
>JBILKV010000154.1:0-10287 GCA_044376515.1 Chthoniobacteraceae bacterium
GGATGGCAACTCCAAGGACGGGCGTTCCGCCGTCTTGACCCTGCCCTCGGATTCCGACCGGCCCCGCTGGAACGCGCTGCCCGGCCTGATCGCAACCGCCCGCGAGCAGCGGGAAAACCGGCGGAAAGAGGCCCAGCCCGAATTCACACAATGGGCGGCGTCGGTCCCGCTCGCGAGTCTGCGCGAGAGTTTGCCGTCGAAAAATCGCGTGCTTTGGGCCCCGCTCGATGAGGGGACTGGAATCACGGGCCGACTGGTCGGGAGCGCCGAGGCGTTCTTCGCACCGGTCGACGGCCTCCAGTGGGCTCCCAACGGCAAGACCGGACCGGCACCCATCCTCAAGCCGGGTGCGGTGATCTCCCTGGGGGATGTAGCCGATTTCAACGCGAAGCAGGCCTTCAGCTACGGAGCCTGGGTTCAGACCGCCAGTGCGGACCATTCCGGAGGAATCCTAGCCAGGATGGATTCCAAGAAAGCCTTCCGCGGGTATGACCTGCTGCAGTCGGGTAAGAATTTTTCCGTCCACCTTGTCGACAAGTATCCGGAGTCGGCCATCAAGGTTTCCACGGGCCCCGTTGTCAGGCCGGGAGTCTGGCAGCACGTTTTCGTCACCTACGATGGCTCCGCCAAGGCGGCCGGCGTGAAGATCTTCGTCGACGGCAAGGAGGAAAAGCCCAAGGTGGAATCCAACGCCCTGAAGCCGGAGGCCGACATCCGGGCTGCAGTTCCCTTCCTTGTCGGGCAACGCCAAGGCGGACCCGTTTTTAACGGCGGCTCCGTGCAGGATGTTCAGATTTTCTCCCGGGCGCTCTCCGCTGCGGAGGTCCGCTTGCTTGCTGGCTTTCCACCGCTTCGGGAGGCTCTGCAGACGCCCGATGACAAGCGCTCAGCCCAGCAGAAAACGCTTCTTCTCGACCACTACCTCAACGCGCTGGACGCCCAGTACCAGAGTGCCGAGAACCAGATAGCCTCGCTCGAGGCCGAGCGTGAAGCCATCAAGTCGCGCAGCCCGCTCACTCACATCCAGGAAGAGGTCAAGAACAAGATGCCGATGGCCAACATCCTCATGCGAGGCCAGTACAGCAAGCTCGGCGACCCGGTGGAGGCACTCCCTCCGGCGGTGTTGCATCCTCTGCCCGAGGGGGCGCCCAAGAACCGCCTCGGCCTCGCCCAGTGGCTGGTCGACCCCCGCAACCCGCTCACCCCGCGGGTCACCGTCAACCGCTTCTGGCAGGAGGTCTTCGGGCAGGGAATCGTCCAGACCAGCGAGGATTTCGGGATCATGGGAGGCGCCCCTGCCAACGTGGAGTTGCTCGACTGGCTCGCCGCCGAATTCCGCGATTCGGGAGGGGACGTGCGCCGGCTCTTCAAGCTGATGTTTATGTCCGCCGCCTACCGGCAGTCCTCCGCCGTCACCCCCGAAAAACTGGAGAAGGACCGCGACAACAGCCTTCTCTCTCGCGGCCCCCGCTTCCGGATGGACGCCGAGATGGTCCGCGACTACGCCCTCGCTGCCAGCGGATTGCTCTCGCCCAAAATGTACGGCCCGGGAACAAGGCCCTACCAGCCCGAGAACATCTGGGACGTGGTGGGACTTCCCAACGGCGACACGCGCAACTACGTGCAGGACAAGGGCGAGTCGCTCTACCGCAGGGCGCTCTACACCTTCATCAAAAGGATGGCACCGCCGCCAAGCATGGACCTCTTCAACGCACCCAGTCGGGAGGTCAGTTGCGTCAGGCGGGAACGAACCAACACGCCCCTGCAGGCTCTCGTGGCGATGAACGATCCGCAGTTCGTGGAGGCCGCCCGCAAGCTCGCCGAAGGCGCCGTGCTCGCGGCCGGCGAGGACCGCAACAAGACCATCGACTTCATCATCCGACAGGTGCTCTCCCGCCCGGTGACAGAGAAGGAACGCGCCCTACTTCTCGCCAGCAACGACGCATTTTTGGCCCATTACAAACAGAAGCCCGAGGACGCTTCCGCGCTGCTCGCCGTGGGCGAAAGCAAGGCCGGCGCCGCAGTCGCCCCCGCCACGCTCGCCGCGTGGACAATGGTCTGCAACCAGGTGCTCAACCTTGACGAAGCTCTCAACAAGTAACCTTTTATCAGAGCGTTATGAACTGTAACTCGCATCTCTTTCGCAACCTTTCCTCCGAGGCGAGACTCGCACTCACCCGCCGTCAGTTGCTGTCCTCGGGCAGCAGCGTTCTGGGGGCGGCCGCGCTTGGCACCCTCCTTGGCGCGGGCCTGCCGCAAGGCGCGCAGGCTGCCGCACACGCCGCCAATGGTCCTTCGGTTCCCCATTTTCTCCCCAAGGCGAAGCGGGTGATTTACCTGCACATGGTTGGCGGCCCGTCCCAGTTGGACCTCTTCGACTACAAGCCGAAACTGGGCGGGATGTACGACAAGGACCTCCCGGACAGCGTGCGCAACGGACAGCGCCTCACCGGAATGACCTCCGGACAGGCCCGCTTTCCAGTGGCGCCCACCAAATACAATTTCATCCGGCACGGCCAGAGTGGGATGTGGCTGAGCGAACTGCTTCCGAACCTGGGTCGGTACGTGGACGACATCGCCTTCATCCGCTCGATGCACACCGAGGCCATCAACCACGAACCGGCCATCACCGAACTCCAAACAGGCTCCCAGATTGGCGGCCGCCCCTGCATGGGCTCCTGGGTGAGTTACGGCCTGGGTTCAATGAACCAGAACCTGCCCACCTTTGTGGTCCTCGTCGCCAACCCGACCAACCGGGAGCAGGAGCAGGCCATCTCGGCGAGACTCTGGAGCAACGGATTCCTTCCCGGGGAGCACGCCGGGGTTTCGTTCCGGAGCAAGGGCGATCCCATTTTGTTCATCAACAACCCGCCCGGAGTTCCGCCTGAGGTGCGCAGGCGCAGCATCGACGGCATCAACGCCCTGAACGGGTTGGGGGTCGAGAAAATCGGTGATCCCGAAATCAGCACCCGCATCCAGCAATACGAAATGGCCTACCGCATGCAGAGCAGTGTGCCCGAGTTGACGGACTTCAAGTCCGAGCCCGAGAGCGTGTTCGCACTCTACGGAGAAGAGGCCCGCAAGCCCGGCACCTACGCCAACACCGTGCTCATGGCGCGCCGTCTGGCCGAGCGGGGAGTCCGCTTTGTGCAGGTCTACCTCAACAACTGGGACCACCACGCGAACGTCGGTAAACGCATGCCCTCGCAATGCGCCGATATCGATCAGGCGACCGCCGGCCTCGTTCAGGACCTCAAAAACCGCGGGATGTTCGAGGACACCCTCATCATCTGGGGCGGCGAGTTTGGACGCACGGTCTACTCTCAGGGCGGTCTTTCCAAGGACAACTACGGACGCGATCATCACCCCCGTTGTTTCACGATGTGGCTGGCGGGCGGCGGCGCCAAGGGCGGTGTCATCCACGGGGAGACCGACGACTTTTCCTACAACATTGTGAAGGACCCCGTCCACGTGCGCGACCTTCACGCGACGATCATGCACCTGCTGGGCATCGACCACGAACGGTTTACCTTCCGCACGCAGGGACTGGACTTTCGTCTCACCGGCGTGGAAAAAGCCGGGGTCGTCCGTCCGCTCGTCGGCTAGTAGGCCCTGCCTTGGAAGTTTCACCTCACCAATCCGAGTCTCGTGCCCAAGGCCCTCTCCCTCGGGCAACACTCAGAGTCCATTCGCAAACCTCCCCTGAAAATGAAGACACCCCTCCTGCTGCTCGCCACCTCGCTCGCCGTCCAGTCCACGGCCGCCATTGCCCAAGAAAAGGAGAGCCAGCCCGAAAACTACGGCCTGGCGCAGGCGCGCGAATCCATCTCCAAAATGAAGGCCGCCGACGGTCTCTCGGTCGGTTTGTTCGCCGCCGAACCCATGGTGCAGAACCCGACTGCGATGGACGTCGACGCGCGCGGCAGGGTGTGGATCACCGAGGCAGCCAACTACCGCCGCCACGCCAATCCCCCGATCCGGCCGCAGGGGGACCGCGTCATGAGGCTTGAAGACAACGACGGGAACGGCGAGGCCGACAAGGCGGTCGTTTTTTATCAGGATCCCAGCATCAACTCGGCGCTCGGCGTCGCCGTGCTTGGTGACGATGTACTCGTCTCGGCAGCGCCCCACGTGTTTGTGCTCCGCGACACCGATGGAGACGGAGTTGCTGATCAACGCGCACTTTTGCTCACCGGCACCGCGGGCGAACAGCACGACCACTCCTTCCACTCCTTCGTGCACGGGACCGACGGGAAGCTGTATTTCAACTTTGGCAACACCGGGCAGCACTTCAGGCAACCCGTGGGCAAACTGCTCCAGATACCCCTGCACGGCGTCATCAGCCCAGAGGACGTCAAGGAGCACTCGGTTCCGATTGTCGACCTCGCTGGAAACGTTCTTGAGGCTGCCCGGAAGCCCTACCAGCAGGGAATGGTTTTTCGCGCAGACTACGCGGCAGGGAAACTCTCCAACTTCCAAGTTCTCGGCTACAATTTCCGTAACAACTACGAGGCCGCTCCCGACTCCTTCGGGAACCTCTGGCAGAGCGACAACGACGACGACGGCAACCGCGGCGTCCGCATCAACTACGTCATGGAGCATGGCAGCTACGGCTACTCCGACGAACTCACCGGCGCCGCATGGCGGACCAAGCGTCCGAACATCGAGCCGGAGATCCCTCTCCGACATTGGCACCAAAACGACCCCGGCACGATCCCGAACCTCCTCCAAACCGGGGCGGGTTCGCCCACGGGTCTCCTTTTTAACGAGGGCAGCGGGTTGGGTGCCCGCTTTGCCAACCAAATCATTCATTGCGATGCCGGCCCGCGCGTGGTCCGGTCCTATCCGGTGAAAAAGGCGGGCGCCGGTTTCACGGCGGAAATCGTCGACATCCTGACCTCCTCAGACAACTGGTTCCGTCCTTCCGATGTGGCGCTTCATCCGGACGGCTCCCTTCTTGTGGCGGACTGGTATGACGCGGGCGTTGGGGGACACGCGATGGCGGACCATGAGGAGCCCTTCCTTCGCGGCCGTATTTACCGGGTCAGCGTGAGGCCGGGGAAGCCCTCGGTGCCGGCTGTCGACCTCGCAACTCCAAAGGGGGCGGTGGCCGCTCTACAGTCTCCCAACAAGGCGACGCAGCATCTCGCCTATAAGGCGCTCAACACCATGGGGGACATCGTGCTGCCCGAACTACAGGCGCTTGCCGAAAAGGGCGAACCCCGCATGCGGGCCCGCGCACTTGCGTTGCTGGCGAGAAATTCGAAGGCGGCGCTTCCCTCGCTGAGGGCGGCGCTCACCGACCCGGATTCCGACATTGTCATCGCAGCCATCCGCCTTGCCACCATGCTGGCCACCGCCGGCCAACTGGACACCTCCACGCTGGAGGCGACCCCGGGGCTGATCGGCCGGTTGGTCGGACACAAGGATCCCCAGGTGCGCCGCCAACTCGCGGTGTCTCTGTTCCACTCCAAGCAGACCGAACCGATGTGGGCGAAGCTTGCCGCGCAGCACGATGGCAAGGACCGCTGGTACCTGGAGGCGCTCGGGATCGGGGCGCGCGGCATTGACGACTCCTGTTTCGACGCGTGGTTCTCCGAGGTGAAGGGCAACTGGAACACTCCCGGCGGGAGGGACATCCTCTGGCGGCTCAGAACGCCTAAAGTGGCGTCCTACCTCGCCACCCTGCTGTTGGAAAACCCCTCCGAGATGCGCTACATGCGAGCGTTTGATTTTGTGCCCGACTCGAAGGAGCGTTCCGAGGCACTTCTGCGCTTGGTGAAGGCCAACCCGGGATTGGCGGTGGTTAGTGAGGCGTTGCAACGGCTTTCGCGTTCCGTTTCGAAGGACGAACCGGAAGTGCGTGCGGCCACGGACGAGGCGTTGGCGCGCGCCAAGGGGCGCGTGGAGTTTGTCGAACTGATCGAGGCTGTCGGTGTGGGCAACCGGGGTGAAGCCCTCCTGCAGACCGCGCTCGCTCTGGGCAAGGCCCCGGAAGCCTTGGACGCCGTGCGCCTTCTGTCGCGCGACGGGCGGGGCGCCGCGCAGTTGCGGGAGGGGCTCGCAAATGGGGACTCCGCGCAGGCTGCCGCCTTGGTGGAACTGCTGGGCAACCTTGGCAAGGATGATGTGCTCGACATGCTCCAAACCGAGCTGCTTCAGGGCAAGTCTCCGGAGCGCTCCGCCCGTGCGGTGCGTGCGTTTGCCCGAACGCAGAGCGGGGCGCAGCGTTTGGTAAAGCTGGCGAAGGAAAACCGTTTTCCCGCTGGCTTGCGGTCGGTGGCGGCGGAGTCGCTTGCCCAGGTCCAGTACGCGTCCCTTCGCGAGGAAATCGGTCTGCATTTCCCGCCGCCGAGCGCACTTGGGGGGGCAACGTTGCCGCCCGTGGTCGAGTTGGTGAAGCTCCCGGGGGACGCCCAAAAGGGCAGGGGGGTTTTTGAGCGCGCGTCCAGTTCGTGCGTCGCCTGCCACCGGATCGGCGAGAAGGGTGTGGACTTCGGTCCGGCCTTGAGCGAGATCGGCGGCAAACTACCCAAGGAGGCGATCTTCGATGCAATTCTCAATCCGAACGCCGGTATCTCAATGGGCTTTGAGACCGTCGAGGTCCAACTGCGCGGGGGCGGCGCCGCCATGGGCATTGTCCGGAGCGACACGCCGGATCAACTCGTGCTCGTGCTGCCCGGCGGGGCCCTCCAGAAGTTCCCAAAGTCTGAGGTGCAGCGCGTGACCAAACTGCCCACATCGCTCATGCCCAGCGGCCTCAATCAGGCCCTGACCCGCGACGATCTGGTCGATCTGGTTGCCTACCTTTCAGCCCTCAGGGCACCTGCGGGCAGGTAGTTCCGAGGCGTGAAGGTCACCGCGATCGAGGGTCTCGCATAGAAATCCTGCGACCCCACATCAAAGGACCACAGGAGCGCGAACCGATCGGCTCCTTTTGCGGTGCCAGGCAAGAAAACTGTATTTCTGTAGCCACGGTCCAGACGCCCTTCCGCCTGAGCGGTCCACCCGCCGGCGGACCGCAGCGGAAGCGCTCCCCAAAAACCACACAACGCCGAAAGCGCGATCCCCTTCAGCCCCTCCGCAAGTGGCGAGTCCCCGGCTTCAGCAGCAGCGGTTTGGCGACTGGAAGCGCCTCTCGGCGCTGAGCAAAAATGCGTTCGCGCGGGGATTGCTCCCGCGGGGACAGCTGCACTCGGCCTGTTGAAGTGTTCGTTCCCTTTCGATGGCGGCCTCTCCCGAGAGCTCCTGCAGGAGAGCGGCGCCCAACGCCAACATGCCCGCCACCGGAACACCCGGTTTGATGGCGTCGGGCGCCGGCAGCCAGACCACGGGGTTTTCAGACAATTGCGGCTCCTTGCGCCCCTGCAGCAGCAGTGCAGATTCGCGGGCGGTGATGCCGAGCAGGATCGCCACGAGTGTCAAAAAGCCCCCCGCCACGAAGGCGTCGGTGAGCATGTTGGTGTGAAGACGCCGGTTGGCGGCGATTTTCTTCAGCAGCACATTCTTTGCCTCGGGGTCCGTGGCTGTCGCGGCCGCTTGGACGAGGGGCTCAACATCGGCGTCCGCCTTGCGCGCGGCGGCGAGGAACCCGATTCGCGGCTCGGGATGGCCGATTTTTTCCACAGCCGCCGTGACCGTAACGCTTAGCAGCCAGACCAATGGGAGCAGCGTTGCCAGCGCATAAACTGGCCGTCCCCCCGGCTGGCCAAGCTGTTTTTTGAGGATGATCAATGTGCCGAGGCACAGGGCGATGCTCGCCAGCAGTTGGTTGGCGATTCCGAAAATGGGCCAGAGCGCCTTGGTGCCGCCCTCGGGATCCGCCACCCCGTTGAGCAGGAAAAAGCCCCAGGCGGCCACGATGAGCAAGCTGCAGAAGAGGTTCGAGAAAGGGTTTGAAGGGTCTTTGAGCGGCTTCCAAAGGTGACCCAGGGCGTCCTGAAGCAGATACCGACCCACCCTCGTGCCGGCATCGAGGGTCGTCAAAATGAAGAGAGCTTCAAACATCAGCGCGAAGTGGTACCACAGCCCCAGCATCCGCTCCCCGAAGACCTTCGCAAACAGTTGAGCCATCCCCACCGCCAGGGTGGCCGCCCCCCCGGTCCGTCCAAACAGGCTCTCTTCCTGCACGGCTTCGGCGAGTTGGCGCATTTGTTCGACGCTCACCGTGAAGGGCCCCCCGAAGGCGTTTACTTTTGCCACGGTCGCCTGTGCCACGGCCGCCGCGTCCGCGCCCGCCGCCTTGACGTTGATGGCTAAATAAACCCCGGGATCCAGAGTGCATGCCGCCACAAGCGCCAGAATCGCAACCAATGATTCCAGACACATCCCCCCGTAGCCAACCGGCCGGATATAGCGTTCACGCGTGATAATTTTCGGCGTGATTCCGCTGGCGATCAGCGAGTGAAACCCGCTGATTGCGCCGCAGGCGATTGTGATGAAGCAAAACGGAAAGAGCGCTCCCGGAATCACTGGGCCGGAGCCATCCACAAACTGAGTGAGAGCCGGCATTTTTAGGTCCGGCAAAATCACGAACACCCCCGCCGCCAGGGCGAAGATGGTGCCTAGTTTGAGAAACGTGCTCAGATAATCCCGGGGGGCCAATAGCAGCCAGACCGGAAGCACGGAGGCGGTCAGCCCGTAAATAATGACGCTCCACGCCAGGAGGGGCGCTTTCAGTCGGAACAGGGCCGCAAGTGCCGGACTGGAGTGGATGAACTGTCCGCCCCAGACCGAGGCCAGCAAGAGCACCCCCCCGAGTCTCGAGGCCTCCAACACCCGTCCGGGCCGCAGAAACCGCATGTAGCCCCCCATGAGCATCGCCGCAGGAATGGTCGCCGCCACGGTGAAGACCCCCCACGGGCTTTCCGCCAAGGCATTGACCACCACGAGTGCGAGAACCGCCAGCAGGATCACCATGATCGAGAGCACCGCCACTGTGCCGACCACCCCGCCCGCGGTTCCGATCTCCTCGCGCACCATCTGTGCCAGCGACCTGCCGTCGCGGCGCACCGAGGACGCAAGGATGACCATGTCCTGCACCGCCCCGCCAAGCACCACGCCCAACAGAATCCACAACGTTCCCGGCAGATAGCCAAACTGGGCCGCCAGCACCGGTCCCACCAGCGGGCCGGGGCCGGAGATGGCTGCAAAATGGTGCCCGAACACGACCCAGGGATTGGTCCGGACGAAGTCGCGTCCGTCCTCGTGTTGTTCACAGGGGGTGGCACGCTGGTCGTCGAGCATGAGCGCCTTGGTCTCGATCCACTTCGCGTAAAAGCGGTGCCCGATCAGGTAGGTGCACAGCGCCGCGGTGAGAAGGTAGACAGAGTTGACGGGTTCGCCCCTGCGCAACGCGATGACCGCGTAGGCGCCGGTTCCGACGAGGGCGAGGATGGACCAAACAACAAACTGAAGGGCTTTTTTCATGAGAACGGACAAGTGCCGCCCCGCGCAGAGGGGCCGGGCCTAGGGAAGACGGGACTTTACCTGATGCCTCAGACTTGAGAAGCCCGCTCCAAGGAGCTATCTTAATATTATGAACAAGGCTGTGGTACCGGTGGAAGTGCGTTCGGTTTTGCCCTTCAACGCGGGGCGCGCGATTTTCTTGGGGAACGACGAAAAGGTGTTCGTCATTTATGTTGATGAAGGGGTGGGGGGCACCATCGCGTTGCTCATGAAGGGGGTGAGCCGGGAGCGGCCGATGACGCACGACCTGATGTGCCACCTGATGACGGCGTTGGGTGCAACGGTGGAGCGGGTCGTCATTAACGACGTCAAGAGCGAGACCTACTTTGCCAGGCTGATTGTCAGCTGTCAGAACGAGCTTTTTGAGCGCAAAATTATTGAGCTGGATGCCCGCCCCAGCGACTGCATTGCCCTTGCGGTTGCCCAGAAGGCCCCCATTTACGTCGCGCGCGAAGTCTGGGAGGAAGTGGAGGACCGCTCGGATGTGCTCCGGCAGATCGAGGAAAACGAGCAGATTCGCGGCGGCGAGTCCGAGGGGCCGTAGCGGGGCACCAGAGGCTGGGAGGCCCGCTTCTTTGGGGGGCGAGGGTGCCTGAATCGGCTGGGGCGTCGTCCCCAACGGGCTGGGGCGTCGTCCCCAACAGACCGTTGAAAAAATGAATGGCTCGCCATTGCAGGCGCAGAGGATCTAGTCTTCCCGCTCGATTGAGAGCGGCTGCGGCGCTTGCCTTTGATTGGCTCTGCCGGGCGAAAACAGGCGGGCTGAAGGAGCTGTCGGTCGACTTGTTCGCAACTTATTCACAGCTTATGACGGCAGTA
>JBILKV010000327.1:0-3218 GCA_044376515.1 Chthoniobacteraceae bacterium
CCTGCCGGAAAGGGCTAAAACTTGTACGTCAGACGCGCCCGGAACATCCGCGGCTCAACCGGATGAAAATGGATTCCGGCCACTGGGTCCATTCCCCGGTCCGTCTCGGTGCGCGTCCGGCTTTCATAGAAATACTCAATGTCCCGGTCTCTCCGGTTAAGCACGTTAAGGCACTCCAAGACTCCCTCCCACCGCGTGGTCCGGTAGCCCACGTTTGCGTTGATCATGACGGTCTCCCTCCCGCGGACCGCGCCGTCCTCGGTCAAGGGGCGGCGTCCGAAAATACGTGCGCGGCTGCCGGCGAACCAGCCGGTTTTCTGCCCCTGCGCCCCGAGGACGAAGCCGCCGCTGAACATCCAGGGTACATTGGTGGGGATGTAGTTTTGTCCGGGGCTGTCGGTGAAGCGGGCGTGCGAGACGGCGAGTTCGGCGTCCAACCCGAGCCAGTCGGAGGGGGTCCAGTAGGCGGCCGCCTCGACGCCGTAGCGCCTGGAGGCGGGCCCCGCTTCGTTGGTTCCGGCGTCGCCCACGTAGACCAGTTCGCTGCGGCTTTGGAGATACCAAAGGCTCAACACCCCCGTCACATTTGGAACCAGTTGCGTCCGAGCGCCCACTTCGCCGCCCATGGTCCGCACCAGAGCCGGCACCGTGGAAACCGGGTTCCCGAAAACCGGATCCACCGTCGTGTGGACCCCGCGGGCGTCGTTGCTGTGAAACCCGGTGCCCAGGTTGAGGTAGTACTCCGTCTTGTTCCACGGCCCGAACACCGCGCTAAACTTCGGGCTCAGGATGCCGGCGATTTCGCCCCCTGAATTCCCGGGCCGGCTCGCCTTCACGTCAAAGAGGAAGGCATCCGCACGGAGCCCGGTGATGGTCTTCAACCACGGAAGCCAGCGCACCGTGTTCTCCGCAAAGACGCCGACGCTCGATTCGTGGACGTCGTCCTCGCGCACCGTGTTCCAGCGGGCGCGCCGCTCGGTGTTGTAGAGGCCGATGCCGTTGATCAGGTCCGTGCGCGACTGGATGCCGAGGGTGAAGTCCGCATCGTGTCCCAACAACTGGAGTGCCTCCCACTTTCGCGAAAGGTTCCCGCCGAGAATGTAGCGGATCTCGGCCTGCTCAAACTGGTCCCCCTTAGTTGGATCAGAGGCGAAATAGGTGAAGTCCGAAAAAAGGTCGAGGGCGTACCGAACCGCGTACAGGTTGAACTTGGTGGTCGTGTCGGTCCCTCGGTTTTGCAGGTTGAGTTGGAGGCTGTAACGCGAGCTTTTACCGCCGTTGGTGGGGTTGAGGTTTCCAAACCGGTCCAACTCGCCGGAGTGAACCGCCCGCAGGGGGATCTGGTCGGAACTCAGCCAGCGGCCATGGTAACCCATGAGGGTGAGCGCGAGGTGGTTGTCGGTGTCGCCCTTAAAGTAGCGGGAGAACCCGTTCCAGCGTCTGAACTTCTCGGGGAGCTCCCACGGTCCGTCGTACTGGGTGTGCTCGCCCGCAATCGTGAGCTTGCCGGAGTTGGCTCCGGGACCGGTGTTGAACGTGTTGCCCGCGACCGCCCGGTAGTGGCCGTACTGTCCGAACTCAACCGAGGCGAAGTTGTTGGGCAGGTTGTTGTAGAGCTGGAAGTCCGCGCTTCCCGCACTGGAAAGATCTCCGTTTCTGGCCGCGTAGGTGCCCTTGTAGTAGTCCACCCGGTCCAACAATTCGGGGATGAGCAGGTTGAGGTCGGCGTAGCCCTGGCCGTGGGCGTGGGTGCGCATGTTCAAGGGCATCCCGTCCAGGGTGAGTGCGAAGTCGGTCCCGTGGTCCAGATTGAAGCCGCGGAGGAAGTACTGGTTGGCCTTTCCACCCCCGGCATGTTGTGTGACGATCATGCCGGGAACGGTCTCCAGGGCCTCGCCGCGGCGCATCAGGGGCCGCGCCCGCAGTTCCACTCCACTTGCAACACCCTCGGATGCCGCCGGGGCGATTCCGAGTAGGTCCGACCGCTTTTCTACAACTACAATCTCCTCGAATATAGTTGTTTGTGATGCAGGTTTGTTTTCAGTGAGTATCTCCTCGGCGTGGCACAGGAGACCTGCAATTGCAAGGAAAGTGTAAAAAATCAGCCGCGATGTACTCGTTCTCATGGGGTGGGGTGGCACCCTAGACAGCCCCGTCTGGATGTGTCAGCAGTTTTCGGGGCTGTCTTCTTTCTCGCGGGCCGCCGGGGCCTGTTCGACGCAAAGCCGGCCCTGTCCGAAGAATCCGTATCCAGTGGAGCTCCGCCCGCGCTCAAGCGTTGGAGCAGCGAAGTGTGCTAATGCGGCGTGTCCTCCGCGGATGGTCTGCAATGGAGCGCGCCGGCTCTGCCCTTGAGCTACGGAGGCGATTCCATCATCTTTTCCGGCCGTTGCCCGCCATGACACGTCTTTCCCCACTGCTGCTCGCTGCTCTCCTTGCGTCCTTGTCGGCTGGCCGAGTCTCCGCGCTGGAGCCCGCGCGCATCCGGTATAACCGGGATGTTCGCCCGATTCTGGCCGAGAACTGCCTGGCCTGCCACGGCTTCGATCCAAAGCACCGTGAGGCGGGTCTGCGGCTGGACACCTTTGAAGGGGCGACCCGTGACAACGACGGCACGCGCGCCATCGTCCCGGGCGACCCCGCCAGATCGGAGGCCCTCCGGCGGTTGCAGAGCACCGACAAGGAGGAGGTGATGCCCCCGCCCAAGGCGCACAAGAACCCCCTGACACCGGCGCAACTCGACACCCTCAGGCGCTGGATCCAGCAGGGGGCAGAGTACGAACCGCACTGGGCCTTCGTCTCCCCTGTGCGCCCGGCCGTCCCCCCGGACGCTTCCGGCAACGCCATGGACGCCTTCATCCGGGCCGAACTCAAGCGCGTGGGCCTCCCGCACTCCCCGCCTGCGCCCCCGGCTACGCTCATCCGCCGGCTCAGCCTCGACCTCACTGGACTTCCGCCTTCCAACGCCGAGGTCGACGCGTTTGAAAAGGAATCCGCACCGGACGCCGAGGCCGCCTACGAGCGGCTGCTCGAGACCCTTCTCGCCAGCCCCCACTACGGCGAGCGCTGGGGGCGCTGGTGGCTGGACCAGGCCCGCTACGCCGACAGCAACGGCTACTCCGTTGACGCGCCCCGCCAGATCTGGAAGTTCCGCGACTGGGTCATCGACTCCCTCAACGCCGACATGCCCTTTGACCGCTTCACCATCGAACAGCTCG
>JBILKV010000328.1:0-3213 GCA_044376515.1 Chthoniobacteraceae bacterium
GGAAGGCCGGCTTTCACGAGGCCAGGTGTCAGAAATGCTGGAGTTGGGCTTTCACGAAACAGAGCTGTTTTTGGCGGAGTATCAAGCGGAGCAGCAGCCGACACGGCTTGAATTGGAAGCCGGAACGAGTCAGCTGCGCTCTAAAATTGCGGAATGAAGGGTTCCTCCTTGGTCGTCGCGGACACCACGCCGCTGAATTACCTAACGATCATCGGACAGGTTCACGCCTTGAGGGCTCTGTTAGGAAAGGTGCTGATTCCCGAGGGAGTTCTTGCGGAACTCAGACACCCGAAGGCACCGGATGCGGTGGCGCGCTGGAGTCAATCTCGTCCAGAATGGTCGGAATTGGTCCGTGTGAGGGAAATGGACCATACCATCCCGCTCGGTAAGGGGGAGGTGGAAGCCATCAGTCTTGCGCTCGAAAGGCAAGTGGCCATCGTTCTGCTGGACGAGCGAAAAGGCCGGGCAATCGCGCAATCCAGAGGACTGCTGGCAGTGGGAACGTTGAACTTGATAGACGTTGCAGACGAAATGGGTCTGCTCAATGGACTGGCCTCCCTGAATGACTTGCGAAACACGACTTTTAGGGCAGACCCCCGGCTGGTCGAGCGGCTTGAAGTAAAGATACGCCAAAGACAAACCTGAGGTGCGTCCCGCACAGGAGTGGGACAGGGGACAAGCACTTTCTGGTTACCCGTCCACGTGCGCGTCCTTCCACAGGAGCAGACTCGTCACCGCCCGTCGGTCCAGTGACTTGTACCAACTATCAGTAATAATCGGAGTTTTTCCGCCCCGAAGCGGCAGGCAACTCGCAGCCCATGGCAACGCCATGGGGATGGTTCGTAATAAAAACAACAAGCCCTGTAAGGGCGCCTCATGATTACGCGCAAATTGGAACGGGCCGGGCAGGTCGGGGTGCCCTTTCAGGGCGTATTCTTTTTGGGGGACGGTTTTCCCATGGCGTTGCCATGGGCTGGAAGAGAAGTGCCCCTTACGGGGCGCCAGATCGTCAATCATCCAGAAAACTCAGATAAGTGGTATTACCCGTCGGGCACCCAATTCGGGATACTTCAACAAACGCATTTATCCTTTGAGCCATCCTCTGCTATCCGTTTCAAAAAAGGGCGCTTAGCAGGGCTTCCCTTCCGAACGCCGGACCGACTGGGACTGGAGTTCCCTGGCAACGCAGACTAGATAAGCGACATGCCCCGGATCCCGTGCGCCTTCCTGCTTGTCCTGCACTCACTACCGCTTCTGATCCAACCTCCGACGCAGGCCGCGGAAGATACCGCCACATCCAAGGTCCTCGCGTTCGTCGATGCGGACCAATCAACCCACAGCGGCGATGAGGGCGGCGACGGCCCTGACGGTCGCATCAACCTCGCTGCCATCGCATACCACTACACCCATGCAAGCAGTTACAGGGACGGCGGCAGCTCACCCTGTAACGCCATCGACGGCAAATTCGAGACCGCCTGGCACCTGGCGAAGACAGTCACTGAAGCTTGGATAGAAACCAGCCTGGGCGCAGCCACGCCCATCGAACGAATAGTCATCACCGAACCCCAGCGCAGTGTCCTCTGGCACCGGGTCAGCATTCACGATGGCGATGGCTGGCGGGTGCTTTACGAAGGCGGCGGGATCGAAACAGGGGGGCGAACCTTCCCTGCCGTTATCGCAGGGGCCCTGCGCATCGAGATCCGAACTGCCGGCGGAGGAGGCCTGTCCGAAATTGCGGTCTATCGGTCTTTGTCCCATCCAATGCCCGAAGGCCCTGTGCTCACCCTGCGTCCCACCCCACAAGGAGTCGGCACCAGCATGAGTTATGTTGGATTTAGTTCCCCGAATCTCGTCGAAGGTGACAATCAGGGAGCATGGCTCCGCTATCTCGGCGTAAACGGCATGAGAACCTGGTATACCGCCAACCGCCATGTGCAGAAGGATGACCTTCACCTTGGGGCTCCCGTTGTTACGGTCGAAGATTTCGCAAAACGCCGGGCGGAGGTCCGCGCCGATCCGATCCGCTGCGGTGTCATCGACTGGGACGCCATCGCAAACCGGGCCGCCCACCGCTTTGCTGAACCCAAAAAGCCGGTCGTAACGGTGGATTATGCGAATCTTCTGCTCAAAAAGCTGGGTGTCACAACACTCTGCGAACTCAACGGGGCCAGTTGGGACGAGCATTGGCAGACCGCCTGGCGCAACTGGGCGACCCTCTACGCATGGGTTTTCCACCAGGCTCGCACCGCTGGCGTCTGTCACTATGAATACGCCAACGAACCAGAAACATTCGCCTTCAAGCTGAAGCCCGGGGTCTACGTGCGCAGCCTCCAGATTCACGCGGACGCAATTCACAGCGCCATCGCTGATGTCAACCGCCTGCACGGCATGTCGCTGAAACCGGTTTTCGCCGCCCCGGTTCTGGCGGGCAGCGGCAGCAGCGAGTTAGCCCGCACCATGATGCGCACGATCCGCACCGATTTCGAAGGTCGCCGCGCTGATCCTCCACTCGTGGAGTGGTTCTGCAAGCACCGCTACAACAGCAGGCCCCGTTCCTTTCCGACCGAGATCGACGAGATGAACGTGATGATGCGGGAGGAATCCCCCGATGGCGAAGCCCTGCCAATCATTTACTCGGAGTTCAACCACTCGACCGGCCGCATGTGGGCGCGGCCCGAAACCACCTTTACCTGCGATACGCCAGTGGTATTTCGCAATCAGGCTTCCGTCTGGGGACTGGCCACCCGTGCCGGAGCCAAGGCCCTGTATCAGTTCAAATTTGCCGACGGGCAGAGGAAATCCAACAGCGTCTGCAAAACCCTGGTCCGGGAGCACGATCCCGACGATCCCGCCGGTTCTGACACCAGCGACATCGGCGACTGCACCAAAAACGCCGAGGTGACACGACTATTCGCCGAAGGCTTCTCCGCGGCACGGCCATTGTTGGAGACGGGCTGCCGGAGCGCCGACATCAACGTCAACCCACTCTGTTCACGCGATCCGAGCAACGGTCGCATTCACCTCTGGTTGCCGCAGCCCAACAGCCGCATGGACTACCCGCTCACCCTGGACCTGGCCGGCCTCGCGATCCCGCCCGGAAGCCTGGTTCAAATCAAGGAGGTCAGCGCGGCCCGCTTTGGCGAAACAGTGTTGCGTCTGCCGGTGACTGAAAAACCATTTGCGTTTGTACAGCCTCGCAACAGCGTCTGGCTC
>JBILKV010000329.1:0-3212 GCA_044376515.1 Chthoniobacteraceae bacterium
ATTCGGGGCCCGCTGGCGGCACCGCGTCCGGCGGGTGCACGCTCGGGCGCGCGAATACGGGCGGCAGCTTTGTCGGAGGCAGTCTGGATGAATTCCGCATCTACAGCCGGCGGCTCACCGCGGAAGAGATCACCCAGCTCTCAAACTGGCCGCGTTAACGCCCGGCGCATCCGGAATCCCGCCAAGACGCATTCACAAACACCATCCCCAAAAAAGCATGATGCCTCCGCCCAAACTGTCTCCTGTCGCTCTCGTCTTGCGCGCATGGAAGACGGCAGCACCAGCTGTCAACATCTCTTCACCCTCGAGATGCGCCGCAACTTATCGCTGGCGATCTATGACAACCTGGACGCGACCTTCCGCGAACTCACGCGAGCAGAGCCGGTGCAGAGCGGAAAGCACTCCCTCGCTTGGGCCGGATTGAACCGCCAGCACCCTCACGTGAAAGGCGGCGCAATCCACCGCCTATCGCATTTTCTCCACACCACCTTTTCCGAAGACCTTCCCCATGAAACACACATTGCTCATCTTTTGCTCCTGCCTGCTTGTCTCGCTCGGCACGCTCAGTGGGGCCGATTTCGAGAAGGCTGCGCTGCCCTTCCTACAGGAACACTGCCTCCGCTGCCATGACGACAAGAAGCAAAAGGGACAGTTGCGCATCGACACCTTGTCGCGCGATTTCGCACAGCCGGGCGCGGCAGGACGGTGGGCGGACGTAATTGAAAAAATCCACTCGAAGGAGATGCCTCCTGAAGACGAGAAACAACCTTCAGTGACCGAGGCTGCGCGCTTTGTGGAAGCGCTCAATGAAATGATCAAGGACGGCGAGGCCGCGAGGCTGGCAAAGCGCGAGGCGGTGTCCTTGCGGAAGCTGACGCGCGAGGAGTATGCGCACACGCTGCGTGATCTGTTGGGGGTGCATTACGATGCGACGGATCCCAACGGGCTGACCGAGGATCCGGAGTGGAATGGTTTCGAGCGCCTCGGTTCAGTGCTCACGCTCGCGCCCTCGCACATTCAAAAATACATGGCCGCCGCACAGACGGTGCTGGCTGAGGCACTCCCGGAGAAGCGTCCTGAAGTGATGAAGTTGCGGCGCTCGGCTTATGAGATGAGCGGCGGGCCGGCGGATTGGAAGAGGGCTGTGGAGGGAGGCTTCGCTGAGAAGGTGCGCTATGAAGTCTGGCCGAACTGGTTCATTCGGCGGGGAGCCCCGCCGCATCTGGCTGCGGATGGCGTTTATCGCATGAGGATCAAGCTCAGCGGACTGCGGCCCGAAGGAGGGGAGGCACCGCACCTCGTTGTCTATGCGGAAAATCTCGACCGCGTGTTGTTCGAGCAGGATGTCATCGTGCCGGAGGACAAGCCCGTAACCTTGGAATTCACTACGCATTTGCCAGCCGGCACGCATCAGATTTTTTTGCGCAACGAGGCGAGCGGCCCGTCCCTCAAAAGCTACTCCGCGCGGGCAGGCTCGGCCTATTCGCCCTACTTTAGCACGCAGAACACGGGTCGCCAGCCCTGGCAGAACAAGCTCACGGATGAGGACGCGAAGCCGCTCTGGCCCTTCCTGCTTGTGGACTGGATCGAGTGGGAGGGACCGCTGCTGGAGGGAGGGACCTCTTTTGCCGAAGGGAATTATGTTCCTGCCGATACCGGCGACCGCGCACAGGTGAGCGCCGCAGTATCGCGCTTCGCGGAGCGCGCGTTCCGTCGCCCGGTGGAACCGCATGAAGTCGAGCGGCTCATGAAAATTTACGAGGGTGAGGTGGCGGCGGGTGAGAAGCCCCGCGCGGCGCTCAAGACGACCATGGTGAGTGCACTTTGTGCCAAGGATTTCCTCCATCTCGTTGAAGGCGCCCCGGAGCGGACAGCGAACCGCCTGACCGACTGGGAGCTGGCCTCGCGGCTGTCGTATTTTCTTTGGAGTACCATGCCGGATGAGGCGCTGTTTGCCGCGGCACGCGACAGTTCACTGCACCGACCCGAAGTGCTCAAGGCGCAGTTCACGCGCATGATGGCCGATACCAAGGCGCGGCGATTTGCCGAGACCTTTCCGCGAAACTGGCTGCAATTGCGCAAGCTCGGCACCTTCCCGCCGGACAAGGTGCTTTATCCGGATTATTCGAAGCATCTGGAGAAGAGCATGGCGCGTGAGACCACCGCGTTCTTCCGCGAGGTGCTCGAAAAAAATCTCACACAGCGCGAGTTCCTGCACTCCGACTGGACGATGCTCAATGGGAGGCTCGCCCAGCACTACAAACTGCCGGGCGTGGAGGGTGACGAGTTTCGCCGTGTGGCACTGCGGCCCGAAGATCACCGCGGTGGCCTGCTCACGCAGGGGTCCGTTTTGAGCCTCACCTCCGATGGCACGCGGCATCGTCCCGTGCATCGCGGCAAGTGGCTTGTGGAGTCGATCCTCGGCAAACCTGTGCCCCCGCCGCCGGGCAATGTGGAGCCGATCCCAACCACGCCTCCCGAGGGCAGGAAAGCCACGCTGCGTAACAAGCTAGACGCCCACAAGTCCGACAAGAGTTGTGCGGAGTGCCATCGCAAGATCGACCCACTCGGCTTCGCCTTTGACAACTACGACGCCATTGGACGCTGGCGCACCGAGGAGGTCGTGAATGATGGCACCGGCGCGAATCCACCCGTCGATGCGAGCGGCGTGCTTTCCGATGGACGCAGATTTACGGACGCCGTCGAGTTCAAGCACCTGCTGCTCGGGGACCTCGATAAGTTCAATGCTGCGCTAACCGAGAAGCTCGCGATGTTCGCCCTCCGCCGGACGATGACTCTCGATGACCGTGCGGCGCTCGCCAGGATCGCCGCACAGAGCCAGAGCGCGGACTATTCGCTGCGCGCGCTCGTCGAGGCGCTGGTCCTTTCCGATCTGTTCCAACAACGCTAACCCCCACGATCAATCCACTATGAGCAACATCCTCACCCAAGACTGGCTCCTCAATCGCCGCCACTTCCTGCGGGGCATCGGAGCCGCCGTCGCGCTACCCCTGCTGAACTGCATGATCCCCTCGCGGGGGCGTGCCGCCGCCGCGCCCGCGCCACGCCGCAGTGTATTCATTTACATTCCAAACGGTGTGAATGTGCTGACCTGGCAAATCGCCAAGGCCGGCCGCGACTACCAGTTCACCGGGCCGATGCAGTCTTTGGAAAAACATCGCGACAGCGTCACGCCCATCAGCGGCCTGCAT
>JBILKV010000395.1:0-10234 GCA_044376515.1 Chthoniobacteraceae bacterium
GGAGTTGAGCGGAGTGCTCAGTGGCACTTACGCCCTGACGATGGTTGGGGCGGCGACGCTGACACTCAACGGGCTGAACACCTACAGCGGGACGACGACGGTTGGTGCGGGCTCGTTGACGTTGGGCGGAAGACTGGCGGGGACGACGGTGGATGTGTCCGCGGGAGCGTTCCTGAACGTGGTGGACAGCGGCTCGCTCAACGCGCTCACGGTGCTTGGGAACGCCGGAACGGTGAACTTCAGCACGGTGGCGCAGACGATTGA
This sequence comes from Chthoniobacteraceae bacterium, assembly GCA_044376515.1. Taxonomy (GTDB): domain Bacteria; phylum Verrucomicrobiota; class Verrucomicrobiia; order Chthoniobacterales; family Chthoniobacteraceae; genus Chth-196. Next base: position 265 of record JBILKV010000395.1, read on the forward strand.
GGCGCTTAACGGAGCTGGGCTGCTGAATCTGAGCAACACGGCGCTGACGCTCAACAGCGGCAGCTACACTGGGGTGATCGCCGGCGGGGGTTCGCTGGTGAAGAGCGACAGCGGAGTGCTGCTGCTCGGCGGCAGCAACACGTTTGGCGGCGGGGTGAGCCTCAGCGGCGGCACGGTGCTGGTGGGCAACGACGCAGCGTTCGGCGTTGGCACGTTGACGCTGAGCGGCGGGTTGGTGAGCAGCGACGGAGCGGCGGGACGTTTGATCGCCAACACGCTGGCGCTGTCGGGCACTCTGGCGTTGGGAGATGCCACCAACAACGGGACGCTGACCTTTGGCGGTGCGGCCGCGTTGACGGATGCGACGACGTTGACGATCGGCAGTGCGGTGGAGTTGAGCGGAGTGCTCAGCGGGACGTACGACCTGACGAAGGTTGGGGCGGCGACGTTGACGCTCAACGGGCTGAACACCTACAGCGGGACGACGACGGTTGGGGCGGGCACGTTGACGTTGGGTGGAAGACTGGCTGGGACGATGGTGGATGTGTCCGCGGGAGCGTTCCTGAATGTGGTGGGCAGCGGCTCGCTGAGCGCCTTCACGGTGCTTGGGAACGCCGGAACGGTGAACTTGAGCACGGTGGCGCAGACCATCGAGGCGCTCAACGGAGCCGGGTTGCTGAACCTGAGCAACACGGTACTGACGCTCAACAGCGGCAGCTACACCGGGGTGATCTCCGGCGGGGGTTCGCTGGTGAAGAACGATGGCGGAGTGTTGATGCTGGGCGGCAGCAACACGTTTGGGGGCGGGGTGAACCTGAGCGGCGGCACGGTGCTGGTGGGCAACGACGCAGCGTTCGGCGTTGGGACACTGACGCTGAGCGGCGGGTTGGTGAGCAGCAACGGAGCGGCGGCTCGTTCGATCACCAACGCTTTGGCGCTCTCTGGCAGTCTGACGCTGGGTGACGCGAGCAACAACGGGATGCTGAGCTTCGGCGGGACAACGGAACTGATGAACGCGACAACGCTGACGATTGGCAGTGCGGTGGAGTTGAGCGGTGTGCTCAGCGGTACTTACAACCTGACGAAGGTTGGGGAAGCAACTTTGACACTCAACGGGCTGAACACCTACAGCGGGACGACGGCGGTTGGGGCCGGATCACTGACGTTGGGTGGAAGACTGGCCGGGACGACGGTGGATGTGTCCGCCGGAGCGTTCCTGAACGTGGTGGGCAGCGGCTCGCTGAACGTGGTCACGGCGCTTGGGAACGCCGGGACGGTGAACTTCAGCACAGTGGCGCAGACGATCGAGACACTCAATGGAGGCGGACTGTTGAACCTCAACAACACCGCGCTGACGCTCAACAGCGGGACGTACAACGGGGTGATCGCAGGAGGTGGATCGCTGGTGAAGAGTGCGGGCGGGGAGTTGGAGATCGGGGGAACCAACACGTTCACGGGCGGTGTGACGCTGAGCGGTGGGACGGTGCGCATTTCCAACAACGCAGCGTTCGGCTCAGGGACCCTGACGATTGGCGGCGGGACGGTGAGTAGCAACAGTGTGGCCGCGCGTACGGTGGGGAACGCACTGTCGCTTTCCGGCAGTCTGACGTTGGGCGACGCGATCCACAGCGGTGTATTAACCCTGAGCGGCGACGCGGTGCTGACTCAGGCGACGACGGTCAGCGTGGCGAGCGCGGTGGTGAGCACCGGCGTCATCAGTGGAGGAGGCAGTCTGACGAAGCTCGGAGCGGCAACGCTGACCTTGAACGGGTTCAACAGTTACACGGGTGCGACGACCGTGGGAGCAGGGAGCCTGACGCTGGGTGGGACGCTGTCGGGAACGACGACGGTGGAGGTGCTCTCCGGGGCGGTGCTGAATATTGCAGGCGGCGGTGCGTTGAACGTGGCGACGGAGCTTGGAAATGCGGGCACGGTGAACTTCGGCACCGTGGCGCAGACGCTTGGCGTACTCAACGGCGACGGCCTGCTGAGCCTGAACGGGACCGTGCTCAGCGTGAATGAAGGCCTCTTCTCCGGGGCGATCATGAACGGTGCGGCGAATGGTAGCCTTGTGAAGGTTGGCTCCGGTACGCTGACGCTTTCTGGAGTAAACACCTACTCCGGAGGCACGACTCTTGAAGCGGGCGTGTTGCTGCTTGGCGGGAGTGACCGACTGCTTTCCAGCGGTTCACTGACGCTGAATGGTGGCACGTTGGATCTGGGTGGCTATGGGCAGACGCTGGGGCTGGTCACGCTGAACGGCGGCGTGATCCGCACTGGGACGCTGGGTTCGGATATCGGCTTCAACGTGTTCAGCGGAACCATCGATTCGGTGCTGACGGGCGCGGCCGGTCTTGAAAAGGACGGCGTGGGGACGGTCACACTGAGCCGGAGCAACACATTCTCTGGGGGGACGACGCTGCGACAGGGGATTCTGGCGCTATCGGCGAGCGAGCTCCTCCTCAACACTGGATCCTTCACTGTCGTGGGCGGCACCTTCGATCTGTCGGGGTTTGAGGAAACCGTTGGTCTGCTGACGCTGCGGGGCGGCTCAATCCTGAACGGAACACTGAGGGCCACCAGCTTCAACGTGGAGAACGGCGTGATCAGTTCTTTGTTCGCTGGAACCGGCCGGTTGTACAAGACGACCGACGGGCTGGTCGAACTGACCGGGGTAAGCACGTATTCGGGAGGGACGGAAATTCAGGGCGGCACGTTGCGTCTCGGCGGGAACGACCTTTTGCCGCTGGCTGGAGAGGTGGTTGTGCAGGCCGGGTTGTTTGATCTGGGAGGGTTCTCGCAGCAGACTGGCTTGCTGACGCTGGCGGCGGGCGAGATCGCGAACGGGACGCTGCTCTCGAGCCTGTACGCGCTGCAGTCGGGCACGGTGGGTGCGGTCTTGGCGGGTTCGGCTGCTTTGGTGAAGACCGGTGCGGGAACGGTGCTGCTGACTGGCGCAAACAGCTACAGCGGCCCGACAACGATCGGGGTAGCCGGCGGATCCGAGGCCGGGCGCCTGAGGTTGAGCGGCTCGGGGCTCCTGGGTAACTCGGCGCTCCGGGTCTATGCAGGCACTCTGGAGCTCAACGGCACGGATCAGTCGATCACTTCGCTGGCACTGGGCGGGGGGACGGCTTCCAGTGTTGCGACGGTTTCGCTTGGAGGAGGTTCCCTGAGACTTGGCGGAACGGTCACCTACGACGCGGTGGGCGGGCCGGGCGGTGCGGTGATTGCGGGTGGAACGTTGGATATGGGCGGGCCGCGAACCTTCGACATTGGCCGTTCGATGAATGCAGGCGCGGAGCTGACCATTAGCGCGCTTCTGGTCAACGGCGGGCTCGTGAAGAGCGGGGCCGGGACGCTGCTGCTGGATCAGGCGAACCAATACACGGGTTTGACGCTGGTGACTGAGGGGACACTGTTGCTCAATGGAGGGACCGATCGCCTGTGGAATGGCGGTTCGATCACGGTGACGGGCGGTGCGCTTGACCTGGGCGGCAATACGCAGAGCACGAGTGGTCTGGTGACGATCGGCGGCGGGGTGGTCCGCAATGGAACGCTCTTGTCGAGTGCGCAAACCTTTGTGGCGGAGGGCGGCTTGGTCAGTGCGGTGCTTGCCGGCGGAGTCGGCCTGACCAAGAGCACAGACGGTCTACTGACCTTGAGCAATGTGAACACCTACACGGGCGTCACGACAGTGGAAGCAGGGCGACTCCTGCTTGCCGGAGACAACCGTCTGGTGACTTCGACCAATCTCATGGTGAACGGCGGAACCTTTGACGTGGGTGGGAACAGCCAGACTTTTGCGACCGTGACGCTCAATGGCGGCGAACTGCTTGCCGGCACGTTGACCGCGGGCACGTTTGCGCTGAACAACGGCACGGTGAATGCGGTGTTGGACGGAAGCGGATTGGCGGTTAAGGACACGAATGGGCTGGTGACACTCAACACAGGTGCGACGTTCACCGGCGGCCTCACCCTCAGGGCGGGAACGTTGCGGTTGGGGGCGCCGGAGCGTCTCCTCGATCAGGGAGTGGTAACGGTTGAGGGTGGCCTGTTTGATCTCAACGGGCAGACGGAGACGATTGATGTGTTCCGCCTGCTGGGGGGTGCACTCAGTGGCGGTTCGTTGGCGGCCTCCGCGTTCAATGTCGCAAGCGGGTTGGTATCCACGGCGTTTACGGGAGCGGGGCAGTTGCGCAAGACCACGTCCGGCACAGTGGTACTCAACAGCCCCGCGTACTACGGCGGGGGAACGGTGATCGAGGACGGGGTTCTCTTGCTTGGCGGTCCGGATCGGTTGCCGGTTTCTGGAGCGATCACTCTGCGCGGCGGCACGCTGAACCTCGGAACGCATACTCAGGCCAGTGGGACGCTGACCCTCGAGAGCGGCTCGCTGACAGGCGGCACCCTGACCGGAGCGGCTTATCAGGTCTGGAGCGGCGTGGTGGACGCGGTGCTGGCGGGAAGCGGGATTGCCTTGACCAAGAGCACGGCGGGCGAGGTGGTGCTTGGTGGAATGAACACCTACACCGGAGCGACCATGGTGAACGCGGGCACGCTCACCCTTGCCGTCAATGGTGCGCTTTCTGTGTCCACGAACGTGGAGCTCAACAACGGGGCGGAACTCGCGCTGGGTGCGACGGTGCAGAATGTGGCTGCCGTGACATTGAATAGCGGCACCATCCGGGGCGGGGTTTTGACGGGAGCCTCCTATCTGGTGAAGTCGGGTGCGGTCGCGACGGTTCTCGCCGGGAGCGGAGCGCTGACCAAGGCGACGGCGGACGAGGTGATTTTGAGCGCTGCGAATCTGTACACCGGCACGACGACGATTTCCGGCGGAACGCTGACACTGGGAGTGAACAGCGCGCTGGCCCTGGGCAGTGCGGTTTTGGTGGACGGTGGGACGCTTGCAATCGGGGTGACGGCGCAAGCGGTCGATGCGCTGACGCTGCGGAGCGGAAGGATTGTGGGCAGCAGCGGCACGCTCACGGCGACGCGCTTCACGGTGGAGAGCGGGAGTGTCAGTGCGATCCTCTCCGGGGAGGGCGTGGGATTGAGCAAGACCACCGCAGGCGAGGTGGTGTTGAGCGGCAGGAGCAGCTACACGGGTCTGACAACGGTGAGCGAAGGCAGACTGAGTTTGGCGGTGGACAACGCGCTGGCGCTTGGGACGGGCGTGGTGGTGGTGGCCGGCGAACTCGCTCTGGGCAGTACGATGCAGACGGTATCGGCCTTGACGTTGAACGGCGGGAGCGTGACCGGGGGGACGTTGACCGGCACGCTCTACAGCGTGAGAGCCGGGATGATCTCGAGCGTGCTGGCCGGACTGGGAGTGGCTTTGAACAAGACAACCACGGGCGAGGTGGTGTTGAACTCGGCGAATGTTTACACGGGTCTGACGACGGTCTCCGAGGGCATGCTGACGCTCGGTGTGAGCAATGCCATCGCACTGGACGCGCCGGTGCTTGTGGATGGCGGGACTCTGGCAATTGGAACGACCACGCAAACGGTGGACGCGCTTACGCTGCGGCGTGGTTTGATCAGCGGAAATGGCGGCACGTTGACGGCGTCGGGTTACAGCGTGGAGAGCGGCAGCATCACCGCGATTCTGGGTGGCAATGGGACTGGGCTCACGAAGCTCACCACCGGGGAGGTGGTGTTGAGCGGTGTAAACAGCTACACGGGCGCAACCATCGTGAACGGGGGCACCCTGAGGCTTGCGGTGGATGAAGCGCTTGCGCTGGGCACCGCGGTGACTGTGAACGCGGGTGAACTTGCGCTGGGCCAGACGGCACAGAGAGTGGCGGGGCTGCGTCTGGTGACCGGGATCCTCAGTGGCGGGTCGCTGACGGCGGCCGGTTACACCGTGGAATCCGGCACGGTGAGCAGCGTTCTTTCCGGAGCCTCCGCGGTGCTGACCAAGAACGAGGCCGGCACGGTGCGTCTGCTGGGGGCCAACAACTATGGCGGCGGGACCTCGATCACCGCGGGGACCCTGGCGCTGGGCGGCTCCGAACGGCTGTTGTCGACCGGCTCGGTGACACTGACGGGTGGCAACTTTGATTTGGGCGGCTTCACCCAGACCACGGGCGCGGTGCTGCTGGAGAACGGCTCGATTCTGAGCGGCACTTTGAATGCGAGTGCGCTGGCTGTGCGGAACGGCTGGGTGGGGGCAGTGCTGGATGGCGCCGTGGAACTGGTGAAGACGGGGTCCGGCACAGTCACCCTGGCGGCGCAGAACCGGTACACGGGAGGCACTACGCTCCACGAAGGCCGACTGGTGCTGGGGGTGACGGACGCACTGTTGTCGAACAGCGAGGTCCACATCAACGGTGGCTGGCTGGACCTCGCCGGACTGAACCAGAGCATAGGCCAGCTCGCGCTCACGGGCGGGACCGTGGAAAACGGGACACTGCGTTTGAACGGTTTCGCGGTGGCCGACATCGCCTCTGGCATTTCGACAATCAGCGCGAACGTTGAGGGTGGGACCGCCTCCCTGACCAAGAATGGCGCTGGCACGCTGTTGCTTGCCGGGAGTAACAGCTATTTGGGGGGTTCGACGTTGAACGCCGGAACGCTGTTGCTGGGCGCTTCCGAGCGGCTCTCGAACGCGGGGGCGCTGACGATCAACGGCGGGGAGTTCAATCTGGGCGGCTTTGTTGAGACGACGGGGACATTGACCCTCGTCGGCGGACGGATTGCCGCGGGCACTTTGAAAGCCGCGTCCTTTGAGGTGCAGGCCGGGGTCATTGACGGGGAACTGGGCGGGGGAGCTTCGCTGGTCAAGAGCGGGACGGGCACTGTGTTGGTGAACGTGGCTGCGAGCTACACAGGAGGCACGACTGTGAGCGCAGGTACGCTGGCACTGGGCGTCAACAACGTGCTGTGGAGCGTAGGCGGGGTGACGATCGACGGGGCTTCGGCCGTGCTGTCGCTCGGGGTGACTGAGCAGTCGGTTGGGGCGTTGACGTTGGTTTCCGGTTCGCTCACCGGTGGGGTGCTGACCGGTTCCGGTTATGTTGTGGAGTCTGGGTATGTGAGCACCCTGCTTGCGGGTGAAGGCGTCGGGTTGGAGAAGAGGGGAGCCGGTCTGGTGAGGTTGGCGGCACAGAACAGCTATACAGGCGGCACCACGTTGAACGTCGGCACGCTGAGCTTGGAAGTCTCCAACGCGTTGGCCACCTCGGGTAATGTCACGGTGAGCGGAGGGTTGCTGGCGTTGGGCGCGACGGAGCAGTCCGTGGCGGTTCTCCGTGTGAGCGGCGGAAGCCTCTCGGGCGGTGCGCTGACCGGAACCGCTTACGCGGTGGAGGCGGGTACCATTTCCACAGTGCTGGGCGGGACGGCGTTGTTGACCAAGGACACCGGGGCGACGGTGTTGTTGAACGCCGCCAACCGTTACACCGGCGGAACGGTGGTGAATGCAGGGACCCTGCTGTTGGGTGCAGCCGAGCGGCTGGCCGTCACCGGCGCGCTTACGCTCAACGGCGGGGTGTTCGACCTCGGAGGGTTTGCGCAGACGACCGGGGAGGTGGTGCTCGCTGCCGGCACAATCAAGAGCGGGGTGCTCACGGGTGGAAGCTATCTGGTGCAGTCCGGGGTGGTGGATGCGGAATTGGCAGGTGCTGCGGGATTGTTCAAGAGCAGCGAGGGCACGGTGAGCTTGCGCCAGAGCAACAGCTACACGGGAGGAACGTTCGTCGAGGCAGGGCGACTGGAGCTTGCGGGCAACAACCTGCTGAGCGTTGCTCACGGGGTCACCCTCTCGGGAGGGATTTTGGATCTGGGCGGAGCAACGACCGGAGTGAGTACGCTCGAGCTGTTGGGGGGAACGCTAGAGGCTGGAACCCTCAATGCGAGTAACTCGCTCGCGCTGAGCCGTGGCATGATCAGCGCCAAGCTGACGGGGAGCGCCTCCCTTACCAAGGGGACGGAAGGGACGGTATGGGTGTCAGGTGCCTCGAGCTATACGGGTGGCACCACGGTGAGCGCCGGGACGCTCGGATTGATCGGCACCAATGTGCTGGCGGCCGGCGGGTTCCTGGAGTTGGCAGGCGGTGTCTTGGATTTGGGCGGGGTGTTGCAGACGGCCGGGACGGTACGCGTTAGCGGTGGGGCGGTGCGAAACGGAACGCTGTCGAGCACGGCTGGATTCACGCTTGAAAGCGGCTCGGTGAGCGCGCTGTTGTCTGCCGGGGCGGTGGTCAAACAGGGTGGCGGCCGGTTGACGCTGGGCATGGCAGACGCTCTTGTTTCGACTACGGGCCTCGGGGTGAACGAAGGGGAGCTGAACCTGGGCGGCTTGGACGTCCGGACGCCTTCGCTTGAGCTGGCTGGCGGGACGATCACCAACGGGACCCTTCGGAGCGAAGTGGATGTGCTGCTGCTGTCGGGCTCCATCTTGGCGGACGTTGCCGGAGGCGGCGGCCTGGTGAAGCAGGGGGTGGGCACGGTATCGCTGGCGGGCCGCAACCGGTACGCCGGGGACACCATCCTGAACGGTGGTAGTCTGGTGTTGGGTGCCGATGACGTGTTCACGTCGGCAGGTCGATTCCTCCAGAGTGCAGGCGTGCTGGACCTTGGGGGATTTGCGACAGGCTCAGGCAGCTACACGCTGACGGGTGGACTGGTTCGGAACGGAACCCTGAGGGCGGCCGACTTCACGTTGGCCTCGGGTACGGTGGACGCGGTGCTGGGGGGGGATGGACGGGTCACCAAGAGTACGGATGGCATGGTGTTGCTGGGCGGCGAAATTCTGGCCCTTGGGGATCTGACGGTGAACGGCGGCACCCTGCTGTTGGGGGCGTCGAACCGGATTGGAGACTCGGTGCGACTGGTGCTCGAGCAGGGGGGCACGGTGAACCTGGGTGGCTTCTTTGAGAGGATCCGCGTGTTGCAGCTGCGCGGGGGCTCGCTTGTCAGTGGCACACTGGAGGCCGACGCTTATGAGGCGAGCTCGGGAGTTTTGGGTTCCGGGTTGGGCGGCACCAGTGGTTTGAACAAGGTTTCCGATGGCACTGCGGGCGGCGGCTTGGTGTTGCTGACGGCACTGAACTCTTACAGCGGTGGGACCACAGTGAGTGCCGGGACGCTGCGACTGGGCGGCGACAATCTGCTCAATGCCGCGGGGAGTCTGTTGATCAATGGGGGGAGCTTCGACCTGGGTGGCTTTAGTCAGACGGTTTCGATCGGGACGTTGCAGTCCGGAGTGATTGACGGAGGGACGTTGTTCGCCACGGATTCGTTCCGACTGGGAAGCGGGTTGGTGAGCGCGGTGCTGGGTGGGACGGCCACTTTGGTCAAGAGCGGTTCGGGAACGGTGACCCTGGATCGCGCCAACCTCTATGTGGGCGAGACGCGGATTTCGGAAGGGACACTGCGGTTGTCGGTGGCCGGGGCAGTCGGGTCGGGCAACGCGCTGGTGGTCTCGGCTGGGAGCCTGCTGTTGGGCGGGGTCGAGCAGGTGGCTGGAAGTGTGACGCTGGAGGGAGGCTACATCGGAGAGGGAACGTTGAGGAGCACGGCCTTGAATTTGGAGGCGGGCAGGGTGGATGCGCAGCTGAGTGGCTCTGCGCGACTGGTGAAGAGCACCGCCGCAACGGTGGTTCTGGGGGCAGCCAACAGCTACACGGGCGGCACCTGGCTAAGGGCCGGCACGCTTGAGTTGCAGGTGGGCGGTGCTTTGGGCGATGGCCATCCGCTGGAGGTGGACGGCGGAGTGCTGGCGCTTGGGACAACCACACAAGCGGTTGGGATGCTGACGCTCCGTGGAGGCGAGATTCTGGGTGGAACGCTCGAGGGGACGCAGTTTGCGGTGGAGAGCGGGCGGATCGCCTCGGTGTTGAGTGGCACGGCATCGCTGGTGAAGTCTACGGGGGGCACGGTGGTGTTGGGCGGGCAGAACCGCTATTCGGGAGACACCACGGTGAACGGGGGCGTCCTCGTGTTGGGTGGCAACGATGTGTTG
>JBILKV010000330.1:0-3188 GCA_044376515.1 Chthoniobacteraceae bacterium
CGCCGATGTGTTCGCCGCGCGCGGCGGGTTCGATCTCGTGCTGGGGAATCCGCCCTGGCTGAAAGTGGAATGGAACGAGGCGGGGATTCTCGGCGAAGCCAATCCACTGGTGGCCATCCGCAAGCTCAACGCTACCGAGCTGGCTCGCAGCCGAGCGGAGGCGTTTGAGGCGACCCCAAGGTTGCAGGCCGAATGGACGGCCGAACTGGAGGAAGCCGAGGCTACGCAGAACTTTCTCAACGCCACGCAAAACTACCCGCTGCTCAGCGGGGTGCAGACCAACCTCTACAAATGCTTCCTGCCGCTGGGCTGGATGCTGGCGGGAGAACGAGGGGTTGTCGGCTACCTGCATCCGGAAGGCCCGTACGACGATCCCAAGGGCGGGCCGCTGCGCGAAGCGCTGTACCGCCGGCTCCGAGCGCATTTTCAGTTTGTGAACGAAACCAAGTTGTTCGCCGAGGTTGATAATCACACGAGGTACAGCGTGAACATATACGCTCCGGCTGTTGCTGCCCCGGCTTTCGATCAACTCGCGAACCTCTTCGTTCCCGCCACCGTGGACGCTTCGTACGCACATGATGGATCGGGTGAGGTCGGGGGATACAAAAATGCGCAGGGGAAATGGAACGTCGCCGGGCACGCGGACCGGATCGTGCGGGTGGAGGAAGCCCAGTTGCGGGTGTTTGCGCAACTGTACGATGAACCCGGGACACCGCTTCTGCGGGCGCGCCTGCCCGCCATTCATGCAGGCACCCTTTCCAGCGTGCTGCGGAAACTCGCCGCGTATCCGCGCCGGTTGGCGAATCTCGGTGACGACTATTACTCCACCGTGATGTTTGACGAAACGTATGCCCAGCGGGACGGCACGATCACCAGAAATCCGGACCGGAGTGCGCCGTTTGCGGCGACGCCGGAGGAGTGGGTGCTTTCGGGGCCGCACTTCTTTCTGGCGAACCCGTTCAACAAAACGCCGCGGTCGATTTGTGCAGGAAACAAACAGTACGACCCGTTGGATCTGGAAACGCTGCCAGAGCACTATCTGCCGCGGACGAACTACCGGCCGATGGGCGACCGCGAAGAGTACGCACGCCGCACCCCCACGGTGAGCTGGGTCGAGCCCGGCCAACCCGCCCCCAAACGCGTCACGGAGTATTTTAGGTTAGCCTTTCGAGCGATGCTCCCTACCTCAGGAGAAAGAACGCTTACGAGCTCGATCATTCCTCCGCGCGTCGCCCACATTAACGGCGTACAGACCGGCGTTTTTAGAAGCTCTCAGTCCCTCTTGGAATCGAGCATCGCATCCAGCGCCATTGTTTCTGATTTTTTCATCAAATCGACTGGCCGCACAAACCTTCATGGAATGTGGACGAGCTTGCCTGCAGTTTACCCGACACTCGCCCTGAGCGTCCGCACGCTGGCGCTGAACTGCCTGACGTCGGATTACGGGCCGCTGTGGGAGGAGCTTTTCGAACCGGCCTTTTGTGAGGAGGGGTGGAGCCACCCGAAGAATCCGCGGCTGCCGCAGGGATTTTTCCGCGGGCTGACACGGAGTTGGAAGCGCGGGTGCGCGTTGCGGAGCGACTACGCGCGGCGGATGGCGCTGGTCGAAATCGATGTGCTGGTGGCCCGCGAACTGGGGCTGAGTCTGGAGGAACTGCAGCTCATCTACCGGGTGCAGTTTCCGGTGATGCAGCAATACGAGCGGGACACCTGGTACGACCTTGGGGGCCGGATCGTGTTCACCAACAGCAAGGGGCTGGTGGGGGTGGGGTTGCCGCGCAAACGCAAGCGCACCGACCCGGAGATCCTGCTGGAAACGCCCGGAGGCGGCCGGCGCCCCGTCGAAGGCTGGGACGAAGTCCGGCGCCTGCAGGAGGAGGGCCGCCTGCCAGAGGGCGCGCAAATCCGGATGAGCGTGACCGACGACACCCAACCCGGCGGCCCGCGCCGTGTGGAGCGCACCTACACCGCCCCCTTCGCCCTCGCCCACCGCGAGGAAGACTATCGCACCGCCTGGGCCTTCTTTGAGGCGCGGAACGGCCCCTCATCCGCTGCAACTCCGCAATAAAACCAAAGCCGCTTACCACCGTAACACCTCATGGCCGCAGAAAAGTTTAGCATTAAACCTCTCTTCGAACCGTTGAGCATTTCTCCGATAGAGGCGCTTCACAAGCTGCAGCTTGGAGCGGACCACCAATCAGATTTTTGCCAATGCGGTCCCAACGCACTGACCTCCCTTTTTGTGTGGAGCACGCTTATCGCAGGTGGAATCATGTTTTTGTATTCGCTCGCAAGACTTTTGAACATCTCCACGCGGTGCCGTGCGTTATTATCTGCGGTCAGTGATTTAACGCCGGAAACAGTCGGAGAAAAACGCGAGGAGTTACGGCAGGCGGGCAGTCGGCTATGGCTGGATTGGGATGACACTCTGCTGAGCGAACAAAGTTCCCCTGCCACGCAGTCAAGGGTGATGCGGACGGTGGACGCGAGTCACATTTTCAACGAGCGAAGTTTGGCATCCGAGTTGGTGCACAGCCGGATGATTGCCGCTACCCCCGGACTGCTTACCGCGCTTGGCGTCTTGGGGGCCTTTGTTGGTCTACAACTTGGCTTGAAGGGGCTGAATCTCGGAGCGGGTGAGATCGAAAAAAGTATTCCGGATCTGGTTTCAAGCCTTTCGGTCAAGTTCTCCGCGTCGATTTGGGGAATCCTTACCAGCATCGCATTCAATGTGCTTGAGAAGCCCCTTGTGTGGATCGCCCTTGTTCAAGTCCACTCGGTTCAAGATCGGCTAGATGCGCTATTTCCACGGCACGCGCCAGAGTCATCGCTTTCGCGGTTGGAACACTCCAGTGCCGAATCTGTATCCATTTTGCGAGGACTGGCGGCGTCTATCGGCAGTCACATGCAGCAGGCACTGAATCAGGTGAGTCAGTTCACAAGCGTGGCGATCAAGGAGGCGATGGAGCCCGCAGTGGCCACCTTTGTGGAGTCTGTGCGCAAAACCAACGAGGACTTTCGGACGGGCAGCTCGGAAGGTCTCTCCGATGCGATCACCGCTTCCGCGCAAAAGCTACAGGAAAGCCTCGAGCGCGTGGGCGACCGCTACAACCAGCAGTTCATCGACCTGAGCCGACGATTGACGGAGTCGTTTGAGGGATTGCACGGGCCGGTGGGCAAGTTAAGTG
>JBILKV010000155.1:0-10191 GCA_044376515.1 Chthoniobacteraceae bacterium
ATGGACGATCGAGTAAGCGCCACCGTGTGCGCCGGGTTTCTCACTCAGATGAACCAAATGGAGAAGGACCACTGCATGTGCTGGAAGCTCCCGGGGTTGAGGGAGTTGGTGGACTTCGCCGATATTTTTTCGCTCCACGCGCCGAGACCCCTTCAGTGTCAAAACGGTTTTCAAGAGCCGCCCTCACAATTTCCGGTGAAGGTGGCTCGTGAAGCGCTCAAAGAGATCGAGCCCGCCTATCGGGATCTTGGGCAGATCGAAAAACTCTCTTTTGTGGCCCACGAAGGCGGCCATGTGTTCGATGTGCCCAGCTTGACCGCGTTTTTCGAGAAGCACTTGGCGAATCGGAATGTCGGCACCCTGCCCCATTTTGGCACCGGTGCAAAAACTCACCGGCAAAGCCCGAAAGCCCGCACCGGCCCCCGGCCGTAGCGGTCAAGCCTCCCCGATCGCTCAATTTTGGCGGGTCGCTGGTGAAATCGTGAGCTGAAGCCCTTCGCTGAGCCCACGAGTTTTCGTCAAAAGGTCATCGGCGCAGAGGAGAGTCGGCTGACCGGCCGAACAAGAGGTCTCACCCTCCACGCTACATTCCGCCCCGGCTCTCGCCAGAGAGACTTTGTAGGACACCTTGTAGCCCCCTTCGCAAGGCGACACAACAAACCGATATTTTAGCGTCCGCTCTTTTTCCACACCCTCGGTGCCTTCGAACTCCGGGTCGGAGCCCGTGACAGACCAACTCAGTCGTTTGCCCGTTGATGTGGTCGTTTCCCGTCGGATCGTCGTTTTTCCAGGCCCGGCAACCGCACTCTCGCGATCTTCCGTCGAGACGATCACTGTGGGCGCTGGTTTTTAAGTCGCCGCACTCGAAAGCGAGAGCGGCAGGAGAGTTGCGGCGGCAATGAGCAGTGGTTTCATCATAGGACATTTCCGGATTCGGCGGCGAACGTTACGGTAAAACCACGGTGCCTTGCCGCTCGGCAAACGGTCGGGAAGCGCGCGGGGATCGCCCGTGTGGCCGGTTCGATCCGGCCTGTGCCTGCGCCCATCTACGCGCGGGTGTGAGCGCGACAGATCGCGTCGAATTTCGCCCGTGAATTGCACACGTTGATGCCCCACGCCCACGCGGCCTCCGAGGAAAGCGCGTTCAAATGACGGTGCTTGTCCGCCATGTTGGAAATCTCATCCTCCGAGTACATGCCCTCGAGGGGCTGCCGATAGAGCTTTGAAAGGTCGTCGTATCGCGCCGTGTAATAGCAGTCCGTCTCAAGCACCACGCCCCCGCTCTTGAACTGGCTGCGAGCCGCCGAGGCGTACAGGTCCAGGTATTCGCCCACGCGCGGATACGGCCCGTAGCACATGTACATCACCCTAAGGTTTTCATGCCGAGCCAGAAGTTTTTCGAACACGACCGTATCGCCGCACTCGAGGTCGATCGTCACCCGGGGCGCATGAGCCCGGATCGCCTCGATGATCCTCGAAAATCGATCCGCGACCTCGCTGGCAATGCCGCTGCGCAGTTCGCCCCAATCCGTCGCTCCAGCATAGGTCCTCTTGTGGCGGCGCTGACACAAATCGGCCGTCTCCCAGGGCGTCAGAACGGCCTCCCAGCACAAACGCACCACATCCACCTGCCGCTCCGGTTTCGCCTCGAAACAGGCCCTCGCCCACGACGCCAACGCGGCCCCCTCGGATCGCGCATGCAATTCGCCATCCCCCGGTTTCATATATGCGCGGAGCCCGGCCGCATGGACCCGTTCCACCAACTTCAGCCATCGCTCGTTCAACGCATCGAAGTTTTTGCCGTCCCGGCTGAAGCCGACCGCCTGGAACGCACCCGCCGCTATCACCTCATCCAAAACACGCTTTTCGACCGCCTCGAACTGTCCGGAAGGGTCGCTGGAAAGAGAATGCCCGCCTTCGGGCGAAGTCATGTAGATGCCAGCGACCCGCTCCCTTGTTCCGCCTCTCTTTGCCTCCAGTCCTCCGCTCCGCATGGCGTGACACTCCCACTTCGGAAGCGTTCCGACGTCCACGGGAACAAAGCGCTCCGGGCGAACCTCGCCGACCTGGGCAGCAACGTCGGTCCCCTCGCCGGGCACCCACGATTTGTCGAGCACCGTCAGTTCCCAGGTGGTCTCCCGATCGAAGGGAACCCGACAAATCAGCTTCGCATCCCCGTTTCCATCCCCCTCCACAACCACGTCTCCATCCGCGGCGCCTGAGACCTTCAGCCCGATCCCGAGCCCCGGCGAAAAATAAGCTCCCGCCCGCTTGCCCTGCCAGACTTGAGGGTAGACGCCCCGTCCAGTGAAAGGAAACAGCAGCCGGCATGTTTTGTCCGTCCTGCCGGGAATCAGCGTCAGGCGCAGGTGGGGCGCTTCTGAGGCCAGCGTCAGCCGGATGCTCATGAGATTGCCGTAACGCACAAGATACTCGCCGGGCCGAGCGGCTCCTTCAGGCACAAAAAGGTCGCCTGTCAGCCTGTCCATTCCCGCCGGGGTTCCATCCTCCCAAACCGGTTGGATCCGGTATCTCAACGCATTGAGGAGATCCGGCCCGCCGACCTGGAAGGACCCGAAGCTCACATACGAGATCCGCTCATCAAAACTCCCGGGCAGGCCGCACAGCCGGAAGCCGAGCCAGCGACCGTGCCACACAAACCGATACGCGTTTGTCCTCACCTCCAGGCGGGGGTAGTCGCGTTTCATGAGGAAGCGGCTCAATTGGAAGTCGATTTCCCCGCCGTCCCCCGAGGTGGACTTGGTCGCTTCCGCCAGGGCCTCCGAGCAGTGGCCAGCCCAACCCGCGCCGCTCGCCATCGCCAAATGCTTCAAAAAAGTCCTGCGTCCCAAGACGCTGAATGATTCGGGGGTGTTGTTCATAAAATGCATCCACAGGTCGGAAAATGATGGGGAGTCAACGATGCGCAACGATGCAGACGGTCCACAGGCAAGCCCCTGCGGCGCGGCATTTTCTTCTCGGCCGCAAGACTCCGCAGAAGCCCTCTGACAGTTACCCGCACCGGACGGGCGCGGGCAAGAGGGAAGGCGCCGCCCCGCAGGGCTCACACATCTAAAAGCGCCGCGCAATTCAATCTGAAATCCGAAGTTCCAGCGGAATGACCGAGAGGGCGAAATTGGTAAGAAATTGCTTTTTGCTCGGTTTCCGCAGCCCGCGCGCGCGGCATCGTCGCGGGGCGCGCTAAAACGGTCCAAACAACGCAAGTATCAGAGAGAGAACAAAATGAACTGACTTCTTGCTTAAAGGCGCTTTCATCGACTTTCAGATTTTTGCGCTTCTTGCGTTTCTGAGATCCTCGGGCGTCAAAAGACCGTGTTTGGAACGGTACGCCGAAACCGTCGCGCGCACCGCTTCATTGGCCTCTTCAGGGCCCAGAATGCCCGTGCCGCACTGCTCGCACTTCCAGTGAGCATGTTCCACCCGGAGGGTCTCGCCATGGCACACCTTCTCCGTCGTGGTTCGCGCTTTGACGTAGGAGTCTTCCGCTCCGCAAGCGACGCATTCGGGGGGCATTTGCCAATTACCGATTCTTTTTGTCCGGGTCGTCTTCATGACAGTCGAGATACAGGAAGGTTGGAGAGGAGTCTTTTGTACTGAGGCGGATCCCAAACTTCAGATACATCCGCTTGCCCGCACTCGGGCCATCCCAAGCAAAGGCGTATCATTCCAAATCTTGAAAATTTAGAAGCCGGGTTTGTCAGAAAGTCCGGTGTCGTTCACTCGGGTCTGGCGGCTCCCACAGTGGTTTCCACTTACCCGCCGATTCGGTCCTCCGGTTCGGGCTCCGTGTTTGGAACCTTGGCGAGGATGGCTTTAATGTCCACCTCCCTGGCGCGCAATGCACGTTCGTTCAGAGACCGTTCGGCGTCCAAGGCGGACAGTTTTTCAGCCAAAGCACTGGTTCCAAGCGATTCCATTGAAGATGCCTTCGTTTGGATGGGAGTATCATCGGCTGGCTGCCATCCGAAACCCGGAATCCAGCGAGCATCCCCTGGTTGAGCACGCAGGACAGGTTCCAGAAAACACGCCAAGCGACCGACGATGGTTCCAAGGTCGTCCGCGGCCAATGCGTTCTTTTTGAGAAAAGCGGCCCACTGCGTCACTTTGTTCCGGTCTGACGAAAATTGGGGAGTCAAAGCGATTGGAAGTGTCTCGGGCAGAGCAGTTCCACGCCTAGTAAAGGTGTTCCGGACCGCCTCCCCGAGTACCGCCTGATCGAACTCCCTGTGGCGGCACAGCCAGTCGAGATCGAAGAAATCCTTCATGCGGCTGTTGACCATGCCGAGTAAGGTTGCGGCCTCCAGTTTCTCGGCTATCACCGTCTCAGGTGGATACGCCAAGAGTGTGGCTTCTGGAAAATCAAGCAACTCCTTCCATTCGACTTCGACCGGAGCGGGCGTGATCACATCTCCAAAACCAATATCCACCTGCACGGGAACCACCGCACCGGCAAGCATTGCACGGATGGAGACACGCACCCCTTCATAGCGCTGATTTTCACGGATCGACGCAACCGTGAGGGCTTCCCAGATCAGACCGTCCTCCGGATCACTCGGATCAGCCAGGAGAGCAGTAAAAACACGTTCCAAGTGCTCGGGCGATTGGTCTCCCGACCCAAGCAGATCCACGTCTCGAGTCGGCCTGTGTGCGGCTCCCGTCCAGAGACTGAAAAGCTGCGCACCTTTCAGAATGAAGCGTTCGGCTGACTCGCTCTTGCTCAGTCGCCACATCAACCGCCCCAAGGCAAACCGCTCCATCAACGCCGCGAGTGGTATGCCAGTCGCCCTCGCGTGATTGCCCAGACGGGCACGAACGGAGGCTGCTACATTTGTCATGCTAGCGCCTCCAAGTATGGCTGCATCACTCGGGAAACGCCAAACTCCCTCGCGTAATGTTGGAGGGTTTCGATGCTTTGTCGGTGTTGGTGGAGGCGTTCTTTCAGGGCTTCGAGGCAGACCTCCAGCGTGACCGTATTCCGGTGTTTGAAGCAGTCCACGATGGTTCGGTCAGGGTCGGTGATCCGAACGGGGTGTCCTGCGATCTGGTGGGTTTCCACCCCCAGGCGGAAGGCTTCCGGCTTGCGACTGCGGATGACTTGGAGGGGCGGATGGTTCACCCGGGGGGATGGAAAGTTGGCGGGGAGCTGAAGCCAGACCTTCCATGCGGTCTGCGTCCCGAGCCTGTGAAAATTCAAAGCGCTCAAAAGCACAATGACGCCTTTGGGAACCCGAATCGCCGCTTCAACAAAGTCAGGATGGTTGTAGGGCTCAGCGGTTTTTAGACGGTAGAGTCCGCGCCCCACCCGTTCGACCTCACCTGAGCGGGTCACGCGGACGAGCGATGTCCGTGAAACCCCCGCCTTCACCGCATCCGAGGCCCTGATGAGTGGCGTTCGGTCGAAGAGGGCTTTGATCTTTTTTACGGACGGAGCGGCGGGCATTTGATCCTTTATTTAGTACACATTGCTTTATGTCTTAAATAAAGCAACGCCACGTTTGCTACGGAAGGGCACCGTTGCACCCGGCACCGCAGGATTTGGGGGAGAAGACTTCCGCACAAATTACTCGTTCAGAATCTTCAGCGCCAAGCCTTGCGAGTGCAGGCGCAAGAGTTGCCACGCTTCCAGCGTGTGCAGCCCGTAGGTGCGCCCGGCTTCGTTCACGAACTCCACCTCGAATACCTCACCCCCCAGTCGCTCGACCACCGAGCCCACTTCTCCCGCTCGCAATCCCAACTCTGGCAGGTCCGCCACGAGAGCCACTGTGTCGAGAACTTGCGTCGGTGTATGGGGCATGGCTGTCAACAGCGTGGCATTCCACCGTTGTTTTTGCGAGGAAACAGACGCCGCGCCGCGGGCGCCTGCCGTAGCGCCCGCAAAAATATTTCCACTTCCCCCTTGCGCGCCTCACCTCCGCGCAGGCATAACTCAGCCTGTCAGACATTCCATGTCCTACCCGTCTCGGGCGGGGCAGTGCGCCGGACAACACCGCGTCCCCCGGGACAGGTGCCCGGTTCCGTGAATCCCTGACACTCGGTTGCCGGCCCTTCCAACGGAAGACAAGCCACCAGCACTGGGTCGCTCCAAGCACGCTTTCGCGTGCCTCAACCACAACCGCTGCTCCTGCAGCCGTTCGCGCACCCATCCTCCTATGTCTTTCCAAGTCAGCACGGCTTCCGTGCAAGAGTTCAAAACCATCGTCTCCCTGCTGCTCCAGCAACAGGGCAGCCGCCTCCGCCCGGCCGTCAATGTGCAGGCGTTTGTCGGCAAGGCTGTCTCTGTTGTCGAACAGTTCGGCCCCGTGACCGCCGTCCGCAACTCGGGCCGTCACTCCGACACCCCTCTCATCTCCACGCCGCAGGACCGCCGCTGGTGTTTTCCCAACGACTACGACTGGGCCGATCTCATCGACCGCCACGACAAGCTCCGGATGCTCATCGACCCGACCTCCGCCTATTGCGTCAACGGCTCCGGTTCCCTTGGGCGCGCCATGGACGACGAAATCATCGCGGGCTTCTTCAACTCCAACAAGACCGGCGAGAACGGAACCATCGACACCGGCCTGCTCGGGGCGTGGAATGGCGGTTCCCAGGTTGTTCCCGTCAACACCGGTTCTTCCGGCAACACGGGCCTCAACATCGCCAAGCTCCGGATGGCCAAACGGCTCCTGCTCAGCGCCGAGGTGGATGTGGACAACGACCCGCTCTACATGGCCATCACGGCCAAACAGCACGACGACCTGCTCAACGAAGCGCAGGCCATCTCGCTGGATTACAACTCCACCCCGGTGCTGGTGAATGGACGCATCAACGCGTTCATGGGGTTCAACTTCATCAACAGCGAACGCATCCCCGGGGGCGGCTCCTTCAACACGGCACTGAACCCTGCGCTGACCGTTCCTGCGGGACAGAACTTTGTGCCGTTTTGGGCGAAGAGCGGAGTGTGCCTGGGCATTTGGAACGACCTGGAAGTCGGCTGCGACATCCGCCCCGACAAACGCCGCGCCCAGCAGGTGTTCCTCTCCGGCACCTACGGCGCCACGCGCCTCGAAGAAAAGCGCTGCGGCTACATCGTCTGCGCCTGAAGGCCATAGGCCCTTTTGATTCGCTTCCGGCTCAGGGCGTGCACCAAGCGCCCAGCCCTGTCCGGTAGCGACGCGCCAACTCAGAGTCACTCCACCACACACACAAACCCCTGCGCCGAAGGCGCATCAAAAGTAACGAAGTTACATGCCTACCTACCTATCCAACGAACTCGCCGGGACGCTCGATGGCAAAACCCTCGCCGCGCCTACCGGAACCAAGACCCGCGGCAGTGTCGTCAACGCCCGACTCAAACGCTACCGCGCCACCATCACGCTCGCCGGCCAGCTCAACGGTGATCAGATCCAGTTGTGCGTTCTGCCACCCGGAGCGACCTTGGCGTTTGGCCTGATCACAGCTTCCGTGAGCCTTGGCACCGCCAACTTCGCGGTAGGCCCCATGGGAGCTCTCACGAGATACCGGGGTGCTTCCCCAATGACGCAGGTTGACTGGCCCAACCTGTTCGGAGCCGCAGTGATAGCTGGCGCCACGGAGCCGCTTGCCGCTGAGGAACCGATCTTCGGAACCATCTCCGGCGCGAACCTGCCCGCAGCCGGCACGCTCGTCGTGGACCTGTTTGTGAGCCAGGCCACCTAACCACACCCAACGCCCATGCCCGCCTACATCGGAATCACCATCGGCGGTTCGCTCGAATCGCCCACGCCCGGCTTGGCCGTGGTTGTCAGCACGACCGCCACCACCGGCAAGGACATCGAGCTGGTGCTCAACACCTGGCCCGCCCAACCCGTCACGAAGACGCAGCTCCTCCAAGCACTCAGACATTTCGAGGACTGCGTCATCCAATCCAACAACCTGCCCTGACGCCCATGCCCACGCGCCGCGCCGACGATAACCGCTACACCCTTGCCAACAACGCGTCAGCCACAGGAGCCGCCGTCCCGATAAAAGGAGGTGAGTATGTCCTGTTCGTAAACAGCGCCACGAATCTTGGGAACATTTCCCTTCAGGCGCAAAGCCCTTCGGGCGCGTGGATCGACATCCAGGTGTTCGCAGGGAGCTTTGTGAGAACCACGCTCACCACGCTCTGCTTGGTGGATCTGATGCTGCCCGCCTGCAGCGTCCGCATCTCCGCCGACGCGGCCGTCACCGGGATGAACGCCTTCCTTGTCGGCGCCGGCTAACGGCCCTCAACGACTCCTACAAATGGCCACGACAATCCTCGCAGTCTGCAACCGCGCGCTCATCAAGATCGGCGCGCCCCGGATCAACGCCCTTTCCGAAGACACCCCTTCGGCACTTGCGGTGGGCGTGTGTTTCACGAGTCTACCCGATTGGGTGCTGCGCGCCTACCGCTGGCGCTTTGCGCTCAAACGCGTGTTGCTTGCCGAAGCGGACGCAGTTCCCGCCTTCGGTTACGGCTGGAGCTTCACGCTCCCAGACGAATGCCTCACCACCGCGCCCGAGGAGGACACGGCGGATTGGACCGTCGAGGGGCGCAGTTTGCTGACCAACCAAACGCCCCCGCTGCGGTTGCGTTACATCGCACAAATGCCGGACGCCTCCACGTGGGACCCCGCGTTTGCCGAGGTGCTGGCGTGCAGCATCGCGCTGGAAGT
The DNA here is from genome assembly GCA_044376515.1 of Chthoniobacteraceae bacterium. Classification (GTDB taxonomy): domain Bacteria; phylum Verrucomicrobiota; class Verrucomicrobiia; order Chthoniobacterales; family Chthoniobacteraceae; genus Chth-196. The sequence goes on from JBILKV010000155.1 coordinate 8,679, forward strand.
GCAGCCCGAACTCGCGCCCCTGCGCTCTGAAGCCTCGTTGCAGGCTGCCTACAAACAAGCCGTCTCGCTCGCCATCCGCTCCGGCGCCATCGAACTCCCAGTGCCGCGGGCGAGGACCGCCCAGACGCGCTCTGCTTTGGACGACCCGTGGCTCACCGCCCGCCTGTAATCTCGAATGAACGACAAGGATCCCGCCGCCTACGACCTGCTGACCTACGCCTGGGTGTTTCTGCTCAGCCTGATGGGCGGCGTGGTTGCGTTCCTGCAAAAGCTGCGGGACGGCAACGCCCGGGTGTTCAACCTCATCGAGTTCATCGGCGAACTCTGCACCTCGGCCTTCACCGGTGTCTTGACGTTTTACCTGTGCGAAAGCGCGCAGTTCCCGCCCGTGCTGACCGCCGCACTGGTCGGAATCGCCGGACACATGGGCAACCGGGGTCTCTTCCTCATCGAGAAGTTCCTCTCCAACAAAATCAAATGAACACGCTGAAAACCTACGCGCGCCAGCCATCGACCTGGCTGGGCCTCGCCAAACTCGGCGCTGCCTTGGGGCTGTACTCCACCGGAGTCGGGGGCGCAATCGGCAGCGCAGTCATGGGAGTGTTCGGTCTATTGGACGTCCTCCGCAACGAACGCACCCTACGCCCCAAACTGTGACTCCCGACTTTCAACGCGCCCTCGCGTTCGTGCTGAAAGCCGAGGGCGGGTACACCAACCATCCCGCCGACCGAGGCGGCCCTACCAACAAGGGCATCCTCCAGCGCGAATACAACCAGTACCGCCGCCGCAAGGGACTTCCTGCCGCCGATGTGCACGACATCCTCCAGACCGAGCTGGAAGACATCTACCTGCACGACTACTGGCTCGCCGGCCGCTGCGACCGGATGCCGTGGCCTGTCAGCCTCGCGCACTTTGACGCCTGCGTGAACACGGGCGTCACCCAGGCCGCCAAATTCCTGCAACGCACAGTCGGCACCCGGGACGACGGTCTGATCGGCCCGCTCACGCTGGGAGCGCTCAAGTTGGTCTTAGCGCGCGAGGCCCCGGGGGCGCTGGCCGAGCGGTTGGCCCGCCAGCGCATCGCGTTCTACCGAGAACTGGCGAAGCGCGACCCGGAACAGCGGGCGTTTCTTAAGGGCTGGCTGAATAGGGTGGAGGCGGTGGTAGCCGAGGTGTCGTGAGCCGGGGACAACGGGCTGCATTCAACAGGCAACCGTCCCCAGGCGAACAGTCCACTACGATGGCGACTACGGGAGCAATCGCATCGGGGGTGAGGCCGAAATTAAGCGCATATTGACGAGAATTCTTGGCTTGTATTAATAGGCTGAGCGTCAAGTCTGGGGGGACTCATGAGAACCTCGGAGAACCGTCTAGGGCTAGCTTGCAACTAAGCTCACCCCTGAACCCGCTCGCGATCATGATTGCGTCCGGGGCGTCGTGTGACTCTTTAACCTCAATTTCAAAAACTTTTCACCTATTGACGTTATGAAAAACAATGGCCGTAAAAAAGTTC
>JBILKV010000156.1:0-10184 GCA_044376515.1 Chthoniobacteraceae bacterium
GGACGACCAACTTAAAATACAAGGCCGGCCAGCCAGGCTCGCTCCCATCCTGCCGGTGGTGCTTGCCCAGGACAAAGACCGCTGGAAGACTTCCTCTCAGTTTCAGGATTTGTTCGCCTTTCCAGAGGCGATTGAAAAGACGGCCCGGGCCTGCACCCCGGATTTTTCATTTTGCCTGCTGCAGTTGGCAGAAATTGCCTACGAGGACACTCACGGTACGCCCGAGAGCATTTTGACTCTGCGCAGCCTAAAGGCCAAGCCTGTTGGGGAGTTGCTGCGCAGCGAAGTCTGGGACCGCGACCTGATCACGGGCGTAAGTCGCGAGTGGGTGGAACGTTTTTTCAGGTATGTGCTCAACGCCGATGTTGACAGGGAGTCCTTCAAAACGAGGGTGTTGTCGCAGGACTCCGCAGTTCTCACTTCCGCCGCCATGACACTCGCAGAACAATTCCGTCAGGAAGGCCTTCAAAAAGGCCGGCAAGAGGGCCGGCAGGAAGGCGAAATCGTCTCACGTCGGAAGGCCCTTCAAGATGTGTTGGAGGCTCGTTTCGGAGTGGTCCCGGCGGGGCTGCTGGAGGCTTTGACAGCGGTTTCGGATGTGCAACGGCTTGAGAAGCTTCTAAAATATGCTGCCGTTTGCACCGATCTGGAGGCGTTCGCCTCGGCTTGGTAAGTGGACTTCCCCGCATTTGCAGGCACTTTGCGTTTGGAAGCGTGCAGGTGCGGCCGGACCGCCCACCGGACACGGCACCTCATCGCGCGGCTGCTATTTCTTCCGCCTGACGCGCGTCTCCATGCCGGACGATCCCCTGCACCAACCGCACGACAAACTCTTTCGCTCGACCTTTTCCGATCCCCGGAACACGGCCGCCTTTCTCCGCCACCACCTGGGTGGCCCGCTCCCAGCCCTGGTCGACTGGGATTCTCTCGCCCTGCTGCCCGGGTCCTTCATCGACTCCCGGATGAAAGGCTCCGAAGCCGACCTGCTTTTTTCCGCCCGGATCGGCGGTTCCGACGCCCTGTTTTACATCCTGTGGGAACACCAGCGCAGTGAGGCCCCGCTCATGGGCCTGCGGCTGCTTTCCTACATGGTGCGCGTCTGGCAGAGGCAGGCCAGCGAGGGCGGCCCCTCCACGAAACTCGCGCCCATCCTGCCGCTGGTGCTGGCCCAGGACAGCGACCAATGGAAGACCTCCACACGTTTTCACGAGCTGTTCACTTTTCCACAGGGCGACTGGAAAGCGGTGCGCGACTGCACCCCGGACTTTGCTTTCCGCCTACTCGAGTTGGTGAACCTCCCTTACGAAGACATCCGGGGCACGCCGGAGGGCATCCTGACCCTGCGGAGCCTCAAAGCCGAACCGTTGGGCGAACTGCTCCACAACCTGGTGTGGGACCGCGCCGTGATCGCCGGAGTGAGCCGCGAGGCGGTGGAACGTTTCTTTCGTTACATGCTCAATGCCAACGTTGACAGACGTGGTTTTGATGAGAAGGTGAAACTAAAGCACTCCGAAAACTTAACCGAACTCGCCATGACACTCGCAGATAGTATCCGAGAGGAAGGCCTTCAAAAAGGCCTTCAAAAAGGCCGCGAGGAAGGTCGGCAAGCGGGTAGACTGGAGGGCCTGCTCGAAGGGCTGGAGGTGCGCTTTAGCCGGCTTCCAGCCGGCCTCGCTGAGACCCTGTCGACTGTTTCCGACTTGGAGAGGCTCAAGGCACTGCACAGAGCGGCCCTGACCAGTCCGGACTTGGAGTCCTTCGTCTCCGTCCTTTGAGGCGTCCGCAGGGACCCCACCGGTCCTGCTCGGCACGGCCGGACCGCCCGCCGGAAACGACACACTCCTTAGAGTGGCCGCGGTTTCTTCCGCCGAGCGCGCGACTCCATGCCGCACGATCCCCTGCACCAACCGCACGACAAACTCTTTCGCGCCACCTTTTCGGATCCCCGGAACGCGGCCGCCTTTCTCCGCCACCACCTGGGCGGCGGTGAGGCTTCCTCCTTTGACTGAAGCTCCCTTGCCCTGCTTTCCGGCTCCTTCATCGACGACCAGATGCACGGGTTCGAAGCCGATCTGCTTTTTTCGGTAAAAACCGGCCCCTCAGAAGCCTTGGTCTATATCCTCTGGGAACACCAGCACCGCGAGTAAACTAGTGGTCAGCAAACTATGGGTCACGGCATGGCGAGGTGTATTCGCGTCCAATTTGAAGGGGCTTTTTATCATGTGATGGCCCGAGGAAACGGGCGGGCGGCGATTTTTGTGGACGATCAAAACCGAGCTTTTTGCTCTCCCCCAGTTCGCAGGTTCGGGCTGATCCGACCGGTTCAAGCCTTCAGTCTTCCAGAATACCCGGAAAGGAGGCGCAAAAAAGGCAAGGAGACAATTTTTGCGAATAAGGCGCCGCTCTACCAAGCCGGACTGTAACCGGGATTCGGTTGTATTCCCAACCTATTGCACCGACACCCCGCAGGCTACAAGGATCCCCCTTCAAAACGGTCCTTGAATCCTTACCTCGCTTTTTGAGTTCAGATGGTTTTCAACGGCGGGCGATCGAGGGTACGGCGATCGCGCGAGTGTCGTATTTTCGAAACCTCTTTTTTCAGATTCCCTATCGCAAACGACAGCAGACACTCGTGTGATACTGGATTGAGCGGCGACTGGCCGACGAACCGCAATCGACACTGCACGTGCAAGTTTCAACCGAACATCCCATCCGCCCGCCTTCGCTTTACGACCTTAGCTATGAGCAACTCAAGGAACGTTTAGTCGCGGAAGGTTTGAAGTCGATTCACGCGGAACATCTGTGGAAACTTCTTTATGCGAGGCTCGAAACGCGGCCGGAATCAGTTCCTGAGCTCTCCCCTCCAGTGGAGCGGTGGCTCAGGGCGTGCCAGAAGGCGTTTCTTGCGGGCCACGGGGCCAGTGTCGTTGAAAGGGTCGCGAGCAGCGACGGCGACACGCGCAAGATGTTGCTGAAGCTTTGCGACGGTCAGATCATTGAGACCGTGCTGATGGGTTATCCGGGGAGGTTTACGGCCTGCTTGAGTACGCAGGTGGGCTGCGCGATGGGATGTGTGTTTTGCGCGACCGGCCAGATGGGTTTTGGTCGCAATCTCAGTGCGGGTGAAATTGTTGCCCAAATTGTCGAATGCCAGCGCCTCCTTCGCGCGGAGGGAAATTCGCTACGAAACCTGGTGGTGATGGGAATGGGCGAGCCTTTCCAAAACTATGATTCGGTAATGCAGGCGCTGTCCTCTGCGACGCGTTCGCCTGGACTCTGCATCGGGCCCTCGCGCATTTCTGTGAGCACGGTCGGTGTTGTTCCCGGGATCATCCGCTTTGCAGACGAGCGCCAACCCTACTCTCTTGGCATCAGCCTGCACGCCTCCTCTGACGAGGAACGCTCCTCCCTTCTCCCCGTCAACCAGCGCTGGCCTCTCTCAGAACTGATCGACGCCTGCAAATATTACGCGCGTCTCTCGGGCCGGCGCATCTTCTTCGGGTGGACCTTGATCCACGGCCGGAACGACTCCGCTGAAAGCGCCGACCGTCTGGTGAGCCTCCTCAGGGGAGTGGATGCCCACGTGAACCTCATCCGACTCAATGCCACCGCGGGATTCAACGGAGTGGGGGCTGCAAACGCGGCCGCGGAAGCCTTCAGGGCGCGCGTACAGCAAGGGGGCCTTCCCTGCACTATTCGCCAGTTTCGGGGAATAGACGTTGCGGCCGGATGCGGTCAACTGCGCACGGAGCGTCATCCCCGCCGCACGGCAGGCTCTCAGAGAGAGTAGGCCCTATTTTACCGACAACAGTTCCACCTCGAATATCAGCACTTCGTCCGGGCCGATGCTGGACCCGGAGCCCTTCGACCCATACGCGAGGTCAGAGGGAATGTAGAGTTCGGCCTTGGCTCCCTCCCTCATCAACTGGATTCCCTCGGTCCAGCCCCTGATGACTTGGTTGAGCTTGAATGTTGCCGGTTCGCCACGCCTAAACGAACTGTCAAACTCCGTCCCTGACATCAGCTTTCCCCGGTAGTGAACCACCACGGTGTCCGTGCCCTTGGGGTGGCGGCCTTGCCCCTCCGCCAGAACCTTGATTTGGAGCCCACTGGGAAGTGTTTTCACCCCTTCACGCTTGGCATTTTGTTTCAAGAAAACCTCTCCCCGGATCAATGCAGACTGTGCGGCGGCGGGGAGCGGCGCCACGCAGGTACCCAAGACATACCCGAATAGAATCCACGAACGCAAAGAACCGGAAATTCCTGAAAACAAAGTCATGACTAAGCGCTGACTGAACGGCGGCCATCTGGCAAGCACGCATCCCCATCCATTCCGGACCGAGTGTACCGGAAGCCGGCCAGACAGTCCGTAAAGCGATTTTCCGACATCACTTTTGCCAGGCTATCCAAGGGAGCGGACCCGCTCGAAGCGGGATCCTATTCAGACGCCAAAGGACTCGGAACAAACGAGCGACGCTCGGATATAATTCCTGCGCGCCCCCCGCGCCCGGGCCGACTTCGATCGCCGACAATCACCTCCACCGTCGCGCGAAAGATCGCCCCGTGCGGGCGCGTAGGACAGACTGCCGCCGCGACTGCCGATTTTCCCAAGGGCTGCCGCAGGCGTTCGGCCCCAGCGACATCCCTCGGGAACGGCGCAGAGGCTTGGGGGCCTCCCGGCGTGCGCCGCAGATGCGCATCATCCCTCGGAACCGGTCATCGAAAGGGCCGCCAGCGGTTTGTCGCGCTTGGCCAGCGCGCGTTTAAGTTTCTTGAGCGCGCCGTTCTGCAGTTGCCGGATGCGTTCGCGCGTCACCCCGAATTTGCGCCCGACGGTTTCGAGCGTTTTTGGGCTCTCCCCCTCCAGCCCGAAGCGGGCGGAAATAATCCGCCGCTCGCGCTGGTCGAGCACGCCGAGCACCTCCGCAAGTTCATCGAGCAGGTTGCTGTCGCTAAGCTGTTCAAGGGGGCTCTGCGCTTCCAAATCGCTCACCGTCTCCCCGAGTTCCTTGCCGTCCTCCTCGCTGACGGGAGCGTCGAGCGAGGCGGGCTTGAGGGAGACGGTGCGCAACTGCGCCAGCTTACCCACTGAAATTCCAACCTCCTCCGCCAGTTCCGCATCCGTCGGTTCGCGCCCCAACTCCTCGCTCATCCCCGCGGCGAGCCGCCGCAGCTTTGCGATCTTGTCCACCATGTGGACCGGCAGGCGGATCGTCTTGCTCTGGTTGGCCAGCGCTCTTTTGATGCTCTGTTTGATCCACCAGGCGGCGTAGGTGCTCAATTTGCTGCCCTTGCCGGGGTCAAAGCGTTCCACAGCCTTGATCAACCCGATGTTGCCCTCGGAGATAAGGTCGGCCATCGGCAACCCGAAACTCCCGTAGTCGTGGGCGATCTTGACCACCAGTCTGAGGTTGGCTCGGATCATGTGGGCTCGTGCCTCCGGATCCCCCAAGCGCACCCGCCGGGCCAGACTCAACTCCTGCTCTGGAGTCAGCAGCGGCACCTGCCCGATTTCTCGCAAGTACATCCGCAGACCGGATTCCTGCTCCTCCCCGCTTGCGTAAGCCATACCCCCTCCTTTTTGTAAGCCATTTGCGTTGCATCCCTCTCGGGTATTTTTGCGGGTTCCCCCTAGTTTGCGCCCCGGTCGGCCGGATTGCCCCCCTCTCGTGAACCCTCTCGTGAACCCTCTCGTGAACCCTCTCGTGAACCCTCTCGTGAACCCTCTCGTGAACCCTCTCGTGAACCCTCTCGTGAACCCTCTCGTGCGGAGACCGTCCCGCTGGTGCGGAGACCGGCCCGCTGGCCCAGAAAACGCACCGCCCACGCGGCTTCTGCGGCAACCTTTTCCCCCGCCCCTTGCTACGGGAATGGAGGCTGGAAAGTCTTAAATTTTTGGGAAAAACCGCCCCCTCGATGGGGCAACCGGTTGAGCGAGGGCAGACCTCCCGCGCTGTTTTGGCCTCGAAACAGCTGGTCCAATTCCAAATTATGCAAACTTAAACTTGCACGCCCGCCGCACCGAAATGCGGGTGGACACTCCCTTTGTGCGGGCATCGAGATCTTGACCTTTACCCTGAAAAGAGGGAGCTTCACAGTACCGCAGCCCCGCCGCCCATGAAAATCGGAAACAGTCTGACTCTTGTGTCAAGAAATGATTCATCTTCAGCAATACAGGTGCTCCGGTGGCTCACGGCGGTATCGAAGCGTGTGGCGACCGTCTTGCTCCTTGGCTTGTCCCTTGGGCTGTCAGGATGCTGGGAGGACACCTCCACCGGTGACATTGCCAGTCCGGCGGAGATGGGGACCAAACTCAACAAATCGCTGCCGAAAGGAACGTCGATCGAGGTGGCCAAGGAGTACATGACCAAGCAGGGTTTTACCTGCGAACCCAAAACGGACGCCGTTTGGAAGCGCAAACCCCACATAAACTACCTACTCTGCAAGCGGGAAGATGGTACCCCGCCGATCAAGCGTCTCTGGGAAGCGGCGGTGATCCATGACGGTACTAGCGTGCTGGCGGTGGACCTGCGTTCGGCTCTGATGTACCCGTAGGGCTGCCTCGCGTTACAACCCCGGCCGCGGCTCCCACCCAAGAGCTCCGACCAACGTCCCAAGCTGTGACGCGGTGCGCCATACTCTCCGGCTCCTTGCCCCGCTGCAGGCAGAGTCGACGGGTGCCTACCAAGGCTTTGCGTCCCGCTCGAAATCCCTCCGGTCCTCCGGGTTGCGCACGTTTTTGCGAACCTCGCGCTTGTAGCGGCGCTCGATGGTCATCTGGCGTTTTTTGCGGCTGTTTCTGAGTTTCTCAATCTCGAGATCCAGCTTCAGGTAACCGGCGTATCGGGCTGGGTCCAGAGCGCCCGCGTCCACGGAGGCGCGAATCGCGCACCCGGCGTCCGAGCGGTGCTTACAGTCGAAAAAGCGGCAAAGCGCGGCGAGCGCCTCGATGTCGGCAAACTGTTCGCGCAAGGTGGATTCATCGGTCCACATCTGGACTTCCTTGATCCCTGGGTTGTCGACCAGGATGCCTCCCCTGCGCAGGACCATCAATTCACGGGCGGAAGTGGTGTGGCGACCTTTGCCGGTGGTCTGGTTGACCTCACCGGTCCACTGGTATTCATCCCCCAGCAGTCGGTTGACCAGTGCGGATTTTCCCACCCCGCTAGAGCCGACCAGCGCAACCGAAACCCCTTTTTTGAAGAAGGAGCGCACCGCGGGCATGCCGCGACCGGTTTCCGCACTGGTGAGGTGAACCGGGATCTCCGGGTTGAGCAGGCGGATGGAGTCGACGACATCCGCGCTGAGTTCCGACGGGAACAAATCCGCTTTGTTGACCACGACCACCGGGGAGGCCCCGCTGCGGCCGATGATGGCGAAGTAGCGTTCCAGTCGCCTCGGATTGAAGTCCACTCCGGGTTCTGTGACGACGAGGACTACATTAACATTTGCGACGATGACCTGTTCCTCGGCGCTGTGTCCCGGCGCCCTGCGTGAGAGGCACGTCTGGCGTGGCAAGCGGGCGCGGATCACCGTTTCCTCCCCCTCGCCTCCCAGTTCAAGGGCCACCCAGTCCCCTACCGCGGGGAGTTCCGCGTTGGTAGCGGCGTCGTGGTAGACCTTGCCTCCGAGGACGACCTCCCGTTCCTCCCCGTCGCCCAGGAGCGCGCCATAGGTGATGCGGTTGTCGCGCACAAGACGAGCGGGCCACAACCCCTGCTTCCGAAGCGGTTCGAAGGCCGCCTCAAATCCCGCGTTCCAGCCCAGATCGGCCAACGTCATCTGGCTTCCCCCTCCAACAGCGCACCGCCGCCTGCGACCGCCGCGATGCTGTGTTGCAGTTCGCTCAGCCCAACCTCGCTTTTTGCCGAAACCACGAACACATCGGGCGTCCCTTGAAACCATCCGGAGATGGCGCTCTGAAATTGTGTGACGTGCTCCGCAGCGGCGTTGCCCTTGGCCTTGTCGGCCTTGGTGAAAACGAGGGCAAAAGGCCTGCCGGCCAGTCCGATCCAGCGCACGAAATCCAGATCGACCGTCTGGGGCGCGAGGGAGGAATCCAAAAGCACGAGCACCCCGGCCAGAATCTTCCGTTTGAGCAGGTACTCCTCAATCAAGCGGGTGTACCGCGCCCGCTCTGCGTGCGAAATCCTTGCGAAGCCGTAACCCGGGAGGTCGACCAAGCGCCAGCGGCGGTTGATGGTGTAGAAATTGAGCGTCTTGGTAAAACCCGGCTTGTCCGAAATCCGGGCCAGATTCGGGTGTGCGGCCAACCGGTTGAGCAGGGTCGACTTTCCGACATTAGACCGGCCGATCAATGCGAATTCGGGGACGGTCTCCCGCGGACAGGAGGCGTAGTCCGGGGCACTGAAGTCAAAAATGGCCGAAGTGATTTTCATGCAGCTCAGGGCTCATCGGGACGGACCCTACGCGCTTAGAAAACGCGCTGACCGTCCACAAAGGTCATGGCCACCTCCAACGCGTCATTCAACACCACCAAATCCGCGCGGGCACCTGGTTGAAGCACGCCGATTTCCTCCTCCAAACCGAGAGCCTTCGCGGGATTCAAGGTGGCCATGCGGACCGCCTCAAACAAAGGGACATCCACCTGCTCGACCATGTTGCGCACCAGTTGGTTCATCGTCGAGGTGCTTGAACACAGGGCTCTGCGGTCGGCGGTCAGCGCGACGCCCCCGTCCACGACTCCGTGTATCCCGCCCAAGACAAAGGTTTCCCCGTCGCCGAGGCCCGCCCCCCCGCCGGCGTCGGTGACCAGCGCAATCCCGCCCGCACCCTTGGCGCGGTAGAGCGCCTTCATCAGCGTGGGACTGACATGAAAACCGTCCGCGATCAGTTCACAAAGAATGTCGGGCTCCCCCATGGCGAACTCCAGCAAACCCGCCACCCGAAAGGCACCACGGCGGCGGGCGCTGGACATACAATTATAGGTGTGGGTGACCTGTCGCATGCCGTGTGCGAAGCCCGCGGCAGCCTCCTCATCCCATGCATCGCTGTGGCCTCCGCTGGCGCGGATCCCCGCGGCAACCAAGGCCTCGATGAGGGCGAGGGCGCCGGGCAGTTCAGGCGCCACAGTCATCTGGGTGATGCGCTCCCGGTGCTTCAGCCAAGCCTCATATTCAGAGGGGAGCGGGTTGCGGATCAACTCCGGCGCATGGGCCCCCGGTTTCTCGAGGGAGAAATAGGGCCCCTCGATGTGGATTCCCAGCAGGCGGGCTCCCGCTGTGGCGTTGGGGTCGATCCGCCCGGCGGCCTCGAGCACTGCGGTGATGGCGTCCGCGGGAGCGGTCACCGTGGTCAGGGCGAGCGCAGTGGTGCCCCCGGAGGCGTGAAACTGGCAAATCGAGGCAAACGCCTCCGGCGTGGCCTCCATCGCGTCCCTCCGACGGGCACCGTGAACGTGGAGGTCCACAAAGCCCGGGGCGAGAAACTTGCCGCCCAGGTCCATGGCCGCCTCCCCGGGTTGCGGCACCAGCGTGTCTCCAAAAGCGGCTATCCTGCCCTCGCTCACCCTGAGGTCGCATGGGGGGAGGATCCGGTCGGATAAAATCAATCGGGCGTTTCTGAAAAGCATGGAAGGTGCGGCTCTTTGCGAAGGTGTGGGGAATGAAAACTCAGCAGGTAAACGGCGCGACGTCCGTGGACGGAATCCCCGCCCGGTGCACGCGCCCGGCCAGAACAAAGCTACGGACTGCCGTTTGAAACCACGCCTTTGAGAAGCGCGGCCCGGTTCGGAGGCTTTTCACAACACGCTTTTTCTTCCGACGGCTGGCCGGGTCTCTGGATTTTCTCAATCGAAGGGAACCCGGACGCGCCTGCGGATTTTTCCGATGTGCCGGCGTCTGCCAATTTCGTAGGGCGGTGCGAGTCACACGCCGGAAGGAGGAGTCCCAGAAGGGCGGCAAGGGCGGCGATCCCGGCGTGCGTCTGGGGAGACAAAATGGCAGTGCGTGCTCTCAATGTGGGAAGTATGGCCCTGGACGCGCCTCGAATCAACCGTCGCCCTAGCCGAGGTGATCCGCGAGCAGCTCCCTGAGGGTGGTCCGGGCGCGAAACAGGAGACTTTTGACCGAGCCAACCGAAACCCCGAGGATCCCGGCGATCTCCTCGTAGGAAAGGTCCTCGTAGCGGCGCAGGACGATGGCGGTGCGCTGGTTTTCGGGAAG
>JBILKV010000331.1:0-3177 GCA_044376515.1 Chthoniobacteraceae bacterium
GCGCATCGACGGAGTGTTCTCTGCCGGGTACTTTGCGCCGCGCGAGGGCATGTGGAGGGAACCGCTCGACCGCAACGTCTTCGGACTGCTGCGCGATTTTGGAGACGCGGAGATTGCGAGCCTCATAGCGCCGCGGCCGCTCGTGCTCCAGCATCATCGCTATCCGGAGCATGCGGTTTCGATGACCGCTTCAAAGGGGGAGCGCGCCGCGGCTGCGCCCGGGGCTCTTTGGACACCGGAGCGCGGCGCGTTTGACGCGGAGGTTGGACGTGCGAAGGCAATTGCACCGGGGAGCCGGTTGCTGGCGCTCGGAGCGAATGGATCGATGAAGGAGATCGTGCACCATCTACTTCCAGCGTCCGCGGCGGAAGCCGTGCTGGAGTCCTTGGGAGCAAAGCTCACCGCGCCCTCGCTTGCGGTGGATGGAACCCGTGAAGAGCGGACCGTCCGGGAGCTCGGCCAGTTCAGCCAGCGGCTCATCGTGGCCTGCGAGGCGGAACGGAACACGCGTTTTTGGAACCAATTGCCGCTCAGTCCACCCTCCGCATTTGAAGCGCAAACCGCCCGGGAGCGCGAGCGGTTCTGGAAGGAGGTCATCGGCCGGCTGCCGGACCCGGACCGCCCGGTGAATGCAAAGAGCCGGTTGGTGCGCGAGACGGGAAAGGTCGCCATCCACGAGGTCACGCTCGACGTGTGGCAGGACGTGTTTGCGTGGGGTTGGCTTTGCCTGCCGAAGGACCTCAAACCTGACGAGCGCCGGCCGGTGGTTGTCTGTCAGCATGGGCTGGAAGGACTGCCGGAGGACACCGTCACCGAAGACCAGACGGTGCGGGCATGGAGTGCCTACAAGGCTTTCGCCCTTCGTCTTGCGGAGGAGGGGTTCATCACGTTTGCGCCGCACAATCCCTACCGGGGAAAGGACGCATTTCGTTCACTTCAGCGGAAGCTCAACCCTCTGGGACTGACGCTTTACAGTGTGATCAACGGACAGCACCAGCGCATCTTGGAATGGCTCAAGGCGCAGCCCTTCACACAGGCGGACAGGATTGCCTTCTATGGCCTGAGCTACGGCGGAAAGTCGGCGATGCGCATCCCCGCCGTGCTCACCGACTACTGCTTGAGCATCTGCAGCGGCGACTTCGACGAGTGGGTGCGCTACTGCGTGAGTACCGAGTTGCCTGTTCCGGGGTACATGCACGCCAATGAGTACGAGATCTGGGAATGGAATCTGGCCCGCACGTTCAACTACGGAGAGATGTCTGCATTGATTGCGCCGCGTCCCTTCATGGTTGAACGGGGTCACGACGACGGGTGCGGGACCGACTCCATGGTCAACTACGAGTACGCCAAGGTCCGCCGGTTGTACGCAAAGCTTGGTCTGGGCGAGCGCACCACCATTGAACACTTCGACGGCCCGCACACGATCAACGGCGTGGGGTCCTTTGAGTTTCTTCGGCGTCATCTGATGCCGGCGGCCACGAACCGGTAGTGCGGTGCGGCGCTGGAGGGAGTGGCATGAGCCGGGTACTGGGGCGACACGTGTGCGTCGTCATGGACGGCTTGGCAGAAAGGCTTCCCGTAGTTTTGGCCAAAGTCTAAAGGTGGCGGCGTAAGCAGGTAGGGGCGGGCCCAGATTCCGGCACCGGCGGTGTTTTTATCCCCCGCGGTCCATCATCCCTTCTCTCGCCGTTTTCGACGATTCTGCGCCGCTGCCGCCCCGTTGACACGGCTCAGATTTCCAAACCCCACTCAAAGCGGTTAAATGTGTGTTCGCACAAAAAACTGACTTTTTATTCAGGTGTGAAGTCCAGTCGTGTGGGTTTTGTTTCGGGCTCCGTGGTGGGGTCACTCCTTGCTCACTTTCAGCTGCTTTTTTGATTTGCGCTGGGAGCAATACGCCGTCCACAAACCGGTTCGATGGATCTGTTACTGTGAAAAAAAGGCATTTGGATTCAGACGAGGAGTTCCTTTAAGACGCCCGCGGTCCCCAGATCCAGCACTGGCTTACCCGGAGACGGTGCGTCTCATTGTGTATTGCTTCCGGCGGGCGCTTTTGGCCTGCTGAATTCAGCCGCTGACAACGGATGCCCAGACTAATATTGTGTATTTTTACGGGTCAAGGTGGTGTGACCTCTCACCTCTGTGCTGCTTAATGAAGCAACCCAATCTCAATCGCCTCAATGGCCGCAACGCAACCGACGCCGGCGGGCCGCTTATGCAAGCGGCGCTGCCGGGGCTTCGCGCTTCCGCCGTGCGGGATCTGGGCCGCGGCATCTCCCATCATGCTTGGACGCAGGGCACGCAGGGTCTGAGCCTCAGCCCGGTGAGCCACCGCATCGAGTGCGTCGCCACAGCCCGCAATGGCGACGCAGGAACAGAAACGAACAACACGGCCGGCTCCCGGACCCTTAATCTCTGGAGATTCGACCCTGCGGCCTTGAGGCGTGCCGAAGGTCGTTGGTGCACCGAAGACGGGTTGTTTAGACGAGGGGGACGCATGGGCAAGGGCGAGGTTTGGGGGATTGAGTCCAGTCGCAGCCGTGATCGAGACTGCCGCCGGGGTCCAGTTCGCCTTTTTCCAGCCCGCGGCGCCCGCAGATCCGGTCGGGATTTTCCGCCTCACTCGCTCTCGCGGTACGGATCGCCCCGGAACACTGTTGCACCGATTTCAAAGAACCCCCCGCTCACACTCCTCATCGCAGCTCTGCTCGCGCCGCTTGCCGCACTGCGCGCCGCCGACGAGCCGAAGCCCAACATCATCGTCATTCTCGCCGATGACCTCGGCTACGGGGATGTCGGTTGTTATGGGGCGACAAAGATCAAGACCCCGAACATCGACCGCCTGGCGAGTGAAGGCAGGAGGTTCACGGACGCTCATTCGCCCGCGTCGGTCTGTTCGCCATCGCGCTACGGGCTGCTCTCAGGCCGCTACCCTTGGCGGTTGCACCAGAAAAACAACGACTACCACCTCGAGCAGGACCGGATGAACGTTGCCTCGATGCTCAAAACGCAGGGCTATCGCTCCGCGGCCATCGGCAAGTGGCATCTTGGGTACAGCAAGGACTGGAACAAAGAACCCATTACCGGCCCCCTGGAGTGCGGCTTTGATTATCACTTCGGCGTTCCGCAGAACCACAACGACCCCTACCGCGCTTTCATCGAGAACCACAACCTCGT
>JBILKV010000157.1:0-10162 GCA_044376515.1 Chthoniobacteraceae bacterium
GGGTTTGTCTACTACCCTGGCTTCAGCAATGCCGGGGAGGTCCAGCAGGAGAACGGTCGCAAAGCCCTGCGCAGTTCCGGTTCCATGAGTTACGCCGGGCTGCTCTCCTTCATCTACGCCGAGATTCCGGAGAACGACCCGCGCACAGCCGCCGCCCAGGCGTGGCTCCACGACAACTTCACGCTCGAGGAAAATCCGGGCCTGGGAAAACAGGGCCTGTTCTACTACTACCACCTCATGGCAAAGGCCCTTGCCGCCAGTGGCACCAAAACGCTCGAAACAAAGGGCGCCACCCATGACTGGGCCCGCGAACTGGGGATCGAACTGATCAACCGGCAGGAATCCGGCGGTTTCTGGGTAAACGACACCGGACGTTGGATGGAAAAAAACGAGGTGCTCGTCACATCGTACTGCCTGCTGACTCTGGAACTGCTCCGGAACCGGTTGTAGATTTGCGAAGTCCGAGGTGCGGGATCCGAGCGCTTTCCTGCCGTGCCCGGAAATCCCAGAATACCATGAAAACACGGTTCGTAGTGTGCGCGTTGAGTGTGTTGCTGGCGGGGCAGGTCCTTGCGGGACCGCCGCGCAAGGGGATCTCCTACAAACCCACACCGTCAGGAGGACGGGCCTGCTACATCGACGGGGTCTTCGCCTACGAAATGCCGCAGGTCCCCAAAGGCCTCTGGGGCACCACCTACGGGGTGCCGGGGACTCCGCTTTTTCAGGACGGCCCGTTCGACTCCTCCGACTGGAAGGAGTTTCTCCAAAGCAAAGGGGTGCGCTTTGGAAGGGGTGCCTCCGCAACGTACTACGCCGCGTTCGGCCACCTCGTCGTGGTCAACACGCGGGAGCAGCAGGAGGTCCTCACCAAACTGGTGACGCCCGCCGCCCCCGCCGAAACGGAGGCGACTACTTCGGGGAAGGGTGGTCCTTCGCCAGCTCGTCCACAGTGAAGAAGTTCACCCGCCCCTGATAGGCGGTCCGGATCTTGGCGACCTGCGCCGCGCTGATCGGTGCGGCCTGGTTCCCGAAACTGTTGCGAACAAAGGTGAGCACCGAGGCCATTTCCTCATTGTTGAGCATCCCGGCAAACGGCGTCATCGGGACCTGGCCATCGTACTTCTTGCCATTCACCTCCATCGCACCCATCAAGCCGTACATAGCCACCTTGATGAGGCGGTCGCTGTCTTCAGTGACCCACGGGCTCTTCTCCAAGGAGGGGAAGGCGGGATCCAGTCCCTTCCCGTTAGGCTGGTGACAGGTCACGCAATGGCCCTCGCGGAAGTAGATCTTCTGCCCCGAAATGAACTGGGTCTTTGCCTCGGCCGAAAGATGTGCCGGCACGGCGACTTGAGGATGCTCGGGCACCTCCTTCTCAGCGAGACCTGCAAGCCGGTCGGCGGCCGTCTTCGCCGCAGCCTGACTCCACTTGTCCAACGGCAGCGCGGCCGCCACGGCCACGATCTTCTTGGCCGCGGCCGTCTCAGCCTGCGGCAACCACGACGCCGCAACGATGGCCTCCAACCGCACTCTCCCGTGCTCGTCGGCAGCCGCTTTTTCCAGCAGCGCCACATGGTCGGCAACCCGGTGGGTATTGTAGCGCAACACGCGCACCGCCGCCGAACGGACGTGGAAATCTTTTGCCTGCAGCAACTGGCGCAACAGCGTCTCATCCAACGCATTGAGCCCCCATGTGGTCCACAGCGCCTCCAAAGCATGGCGCTCGTACTCCGAATCCTTTTTGTCCAGCGCGGCTACCCACTGCTTGATCTCAGGCAGCGCCTCGCTCGGGGCATGGGCACGCAGCTCGCGACGAGAGCGGTAGCGGGTGCGCAGTTCGGGTTCCTTGAGGTTGTTGAGAAGCGCGGCAACCGTCGCACCGGCCACCTGCGGCGGCTTCACCAGCGGGCGCGAAGGGTAGGTGATCCGGTAAATCCTTCCGTGCACATGGTCGCGCAAGGGATCCCGCGCGTTGTGCTGCATGTGGCCGATAAGCGGGTTGTGCCAGTCGATCACGTAGAGGGAGCCATCGGGGGCAAACTCCAGATCCACCGGCCGGAAGTTCCCGTCTGAACTCTTGAGGAGATCCTGCCGGAACGAGGTCTTCCAACCGGTCCCGTCGTCCTCGATGTGGTGCTGTTTGATGCCAAGGAATCCAATGGCGTTGCACAGGATCAAATCGCCCTGAACCTCGTCGGGAAAGTGGCGGGAGGAAACCACTTCGAGTCCGGAAGTGGGGCGCACCTTTTGACCTTCGGGGATCAGGTCCGGCGTGGAGGGCGTCTTGCTGCCAAAGGCGGGTTTGACCGACACAGGGAGCATCCAGTTCATGCTCGGGCCGGAGGTGTGGAGGAAGAAATCCTGTCCCCATTTGTCGAAGACCACTCCCCAGGGATTGGGGATCGAGAGCTGCGCGGTGCGCTCGAGATGGCCGCGCTGTGGGCTGTAACGCAGGAAGCCGCCATCGACGCAACGCACAGGGCCGTAGGGAGTTTCGACGTTGGTGTGAAGAAACACCCCTTCGCACAGCATGAACGCGCCGCTCGGATCAGCCGAGTAGGCGCTGATCGCGTGGTGGGTGTCGTGGGTGTCAAAGCCGCCCAGCACGATCTCGCGGCTGTCTGCTTTGTCGTCCCCGTCGGTGTCCCGGAGCAACACAAGGTTGGGCTCTTGAGAGAGGTAGACGCCCTCGGGGGCGAATTCAAACCCGATGGGCAGGTGGAGATGATCGGCAAACACGGTTTCCTTGTCGGCCTTGCCGTCCCCGTTGGTGTCCTCATAGATGAGGATTTTGTCGTTGGGAAGTGCGTCGCCCGGACGGTAATGCGGGTAGGTGGGAGCAACCGCCACCCAGAGCCGGCCCTTGTTATCGAAAGAAAGCTGCAGCGGGTTGGCTAGGTTTGGAAACTCCTTTTCGCTCGCGAAAAGCTCCGCCTTGTAACCCTCGGGAACCGCGAGGCTCTTCACCGCCTCATCTCCGTACAGATAGCGTTCACTGCCGTTCTTCACGCTCGGCTGGTAATTGGTCGGAACCGGAGGCAACACCAACGTTCCGCTGTCATCGACCGTGAGTTCGGTCTTTTTGCCGGACGCAACCTCGTGGATGAGCGTGTCCCGCAGGGCCGCCATCTGGCGGGACTTCTGGACCTCGGCCGGGTAGTTTTGGGGACCGAAGGGGTTGTACCGCTGCCCATGGGTGTGCACCCCGTTGAGCAGGTTGTAGTCGTTGTTCCAGAACCAATCCTTCTGGCGCACGGCCCCCAGCACCTTGGCGGGGTCCGCCTTGGAAACGCGCGGCCGCGGCCCGTAGATCCCGTCGAAGAGCACTTCAGCCAGCAGGGCATAGCCCTCCTCATTGGGCACAAAACCTCCCGTGGTCAGGGGTTGCTTGGCCTTGGCGTAGAGGGCCTTGCTGGTGGTGAAAAGATCCACAAACGTCAGGCCGTGCCGCTTGGCAACCGTCTGAATCGCCGTCGTGTACAGGATCAGGTTAGCGTTCTCCCTCTCTCCGTTGGGCAGGTCGCGCTTGGCCGACTGGTCCTCGAATGCGATTGGCGAGGCCAGTACAAGCCGGGGAGCAGCCTTGCCGTTGTAGGCTTTGCTCAGGGTGTGCTGGACCCACGCGTCCAGTTCCGCCTCAAAGTTGGCCACCCGCCCGGGTCCGTCAAAGGCCTCGTTGTAGCCGAAAAAAGCCACAATCGTGTCGGCTTTCAGAAACGCGAGCCATTCATCGGGCATCGGAAAGAAGCCCTTCCCTTTATGAACATTGAGTTCCGGTTGAAACTTTTCCGCCCCGGGAAACGCCCACTGGGTGGCACGCGACGGATGCGGCCGGAAGCCCGGGGTGTCCCCCACGTGGCCCATATTGCGGAAGAACAACTCGCTCTGCGGATAGCGCATGTGCAGTTCGGTTTCGATCCGGCTGTAATGCACGTCACGCTCGGCAAGACCGTTGCCGATGAGCACGATGCGCTCTCCCTTTTCAGGAGGGGCCACCGCTTGGGGCCGCTTCGCCGCCGCGGTCTCGGGCACCGGCATCTGAGCGTGGGCGGCATTCTGGGGCGCTGTGTTGAGGGTCTGCGCAAAAAGCGAGATGGACATCCCGGCAAAGGCCGCCAGGGAAACAAGATGGTTGTTCATGGGAGAAAGTACCAAGGCCGTCGAGCGACGGGTGAGGGATGAAAATTTAGTTGCGAGGGACCGCGATAATCGTCTGCCGAACGGGTTTCATTCAATCCCGAACTCTTCGCCCCGGAGGGATTGCAAGTTTGATCAGATACACTTTTTCCGGCGCACCGCAGCCTCCCGCACTCGCAAGACCTGTGACTCGGGTGTGGCTTGCGAGGCTCCTCTACTCTACTTATCAGGCGTCGCATGAAACTTACCCACGCCCCTCTTCGATGCGCCGCCGCGCTCCAACTGCTCCCGCTGCTCCTCCTGCTCTGCCTGACCGCCCACGCCCGCGGCGAATCACGCGACCTCGTCGTCGTTGCCGGACAGTCCAACGCCGTCGGCTACGACGCCTACGCCGAAGAGCTGCCGGCGGATGCGGGCGACGCTCAAACCCTGTTCTGGTGGCGGGTCGGGGATCCGCCTCCCGACGAGTTTGACGGCACCAGCGCCCGCCAGTGGACCCACCTGCAGTTTCAACCCCGCACCGAGGCAATGTCTGGGGAGGCGGCGAAAAAGACCGGGCGCCAGTACGGAAATTTCAACCGCAAATCCAAGGGCGGTTTCGGACCGGAGATCGGCCTGGCAAGAACGCTGGCCTCCCGCGAGCACAAACCCCTGGCGATTTTAAAGACCGCATTCAGCGGCACCTCCGTCGCGGGCGACTGGGACATCGAACGAACCGGAGAAACGCAGAACTGCTATCGCGCCATGCTCGAGGAATCCAAACTGGCCCTCGAGGCGGCCAGGCAGAAAGGCATCCAGTTACGCATCCGCGCCCTCGTCTGGGTGCAGGGCGAAAGCGACGCCAACGCCAAGGACGCTCCCGTTTACGCGGCCAACCTCACTAAAATGCTCGAGAAACTCCGCGCCGATCTGGGCGCACCCGAGATGGCACTTTTGCTCGGCGTCAACACCCGCTTCGGAAACGGAAAAAATCCGTTCCTGCCCTCGGTGATTGAGTCTCAAAAAAGCGTTGCTTCCACCCTGCCGCGGGCGCGTTACGTTGACACCGAGGGAGCGGAAACCCTGCCTCCCTCGCACACCCACTTCACCGCGCTGGGGACACTCGAAATTGGCCGGCGCTACGCGGATGCATTGCTTGAACTGGAGTCCGCCCAAAGCCGTTCCAAATAAATCGTCCGGTGGTTCATCCACTCCATATGCCACGCCACACCATCCCCCTCCTGTTGGCCTTCACCGCCTCCGTCGTCGGACAAGACCCGAAATCCAGTGCATCTTCCGGTCCGGCTGCCCCGCCCGCGGAACCGGCAAAGCCTGCAGAAACGCGTTCGCAGAAGGCGGATTTCTATTCGGCGAAGGTCCCGGCTCCAACCTTCTCCGGCGTGCACTACGGGGAACACGAGAGGCACGTGCTGGATTTCTGGAAAGCCGACGCGCAGTCCCCCACCCCGCTGGTGTTCGTCATTCATGGCGGCGGCTGGGTGAGCGGCAGCAAGGAGCGCGTGGATCGTTTTGTTGACGTGGAACAACTCCTCCGGGCAGGCATCTCGGTCGCCTCGATCAACTATCGCCTGATTAAGCGTGGCGAACCGGACACCGAACCTCCCGTCAAGGCGCCCCTCCACGACGCGGCGCGCGCCCTTCAGTTTGTGCGCACCAAGGCAGCCGAGTGGAACCTGGACAAGGCCAAGGTCGGCGCCGCGGGCGGCTCCGCCGGAGCGTGCTCCAGCCTGTGGCTCGCCTTTCACGAGGACCTCGCGGACCCCACTTCCAGCGATCCGGTTGCACGCGAATCTACGCGCCTCTCCTGCGCCGCGGTCACCGGGCCGCAAACAACCCTCGATCCCGCCCAAATGCAGGAGTGGACCCCAAACAGTACCTACGGCGGACATGCCTTTGGTTTCTCCAAATTCGCCGACTTCCTCGCAGGGCGGGAAAAGATCGCCAAACTCATCGAAGAGTACTCCCCCTACGCCCTCGTCACCCCCGACGACCCCGGCGTGCACATGACGTTCTCGGCACCTCCCGGAATCGGACAGCCCCAGAAGGACCCGACCCATACCTCGAATTTCGGCGTCAAACTGCAGGAGCACTGCCGCGCCAAGGGGGTTGCCGCCGAGCTTGTCTATCCCGGCGCCCCCCAGGTTCAGCACGCCACCTCAACCGACTACCTCATTGCGAAACTCAAATCCAAGTAGACGCCCGGCCACCGCCGCGTTCCGAGCCCTTCTCCTCGGCACGCTGCTCCCGGCTTCAGCACTCCTGCACGGCGCACCGCACCCCACCGCACCGGCGGTTGCTGAAAAGAACCGCGCCCTTTTAAAAGAACACTGCGTCTCGTGCCACGGGCCGGAAAAACAGAAGGGCAAAGTGCGCCTCGATGACCTGCCCTTTTCGATCACCAACATTGAAACCGCCGAGCGCTGGCAGAAGGTGCTCAACCAGATGAACTCGGGCGAAATGCCTCCCGAGGAAGAGAAGCAACCGCAGCGAAGCGCCAAGGCGGATTTCCTCGACGAACTTGCCAGCGTCATGGTCGCTGCACGCCGCAGCCTCGCCGACCAGAACGGCGTTATCACCATGCGGCGTCTCAACCGGCGCGAATACAAAAACACACTCCGCGCCCTGCTCGGCGTCACTCTCAACGTGGCGGAGTTGCCCTCGGACACGGGCACCGGCGGTTACGACACCTTCGGCTCGAATCTCTTCATGTCCGCCAACCAGTTCGAGCAGTACCAGTCCCTCGGTTTGCAGGCCATTGACGAAGCCTTTGCCCGCGCCACACTCGCAGAGGAAAAACGCTCGCTCCACGTCGAGGCCGAGGAAAACAACCAGCGGATCCGCAAAAACTATCAGGATCACCTCGACGCTCTGGAACGGGCGACCCACTGGGCGAAGGCGATCGAAGAGGCCGCCGCAAAACCCGAGAACGCGCCCCTCGCCGCCGAGATCCGTGCCCGCGTCAAAGACGACAACTTTTTCCGCCGCGAATGGGTCACCGCCAAGGGCACGCCTGCGCCAGAAGATTACGGCTTCAAGACGGTCGAGAACAACTCAGACAAGGCCAACCGGGCACTCGGCTACAGGACAACGGCCGGCACCGGCTACATGCGGCCTTACCACGAGTTCTACCTCCGACAACCGCATCTCGATACGGGTGCCTATCTGACCGTCAGCGCTTCCGACCTCGGCAACGACAACTTCTCCACGCTGATCCCCTACAACTGGCCGCTGGGCGACTACCTCCTGCGGGTCCGTCTCGGACACACGCCCGAATCCACTCCAGAGCGGCGCTACGTCGAGTTCGGCGTCAACCCGCGCAACGGACCGCCCTTGAGCACCCACGCGGTCAACGGCACCATTGCCAATCCGGAGATTATCGAAATCTCCTTCAGCCTCACCAAGGAGCACAACACCAACCTCGACCGCCAGATTTTCCTCCGCGAGAAAGGCACCAACGACCACTATCTCCGCACCCGCGAGATCTTCGGCGCCGGCAAGTCCAAGAACGGCATCGGCCCGACTCTGGCGATCTGGGTGGACTGGTGGGAGATCGAGCGCGTCAACCGCAACACCACGCCCCCCCCTGCCCTCTCGGCGCTCGGCATCCCCACCGACGACAAACAACCGGTGCCCGCGGAACAGGTGCGCCCGGCGCTGGGGCGTTTCTGCGCCGAAGCCTTTCGCGGCACCAAACCGCCGGCGAGTTTCGTCGAAAAGCTCGCCACCATTTACGACACCCAGCGCCAAGCGGGTGCGAAGCACAGCACTGCGTTGAAGGAAACCCTTTCGGTGGTGCTTTCCTCACCGATGTTCCTCTACCAGGCCGAACCCTCTGAGGAAGGCAAACGCCACGCCCTCAGCGGCATCGAGCTCGCCAATCGCCTCTCCTATTTCCTGTGGAGTTCCCCCCCGGATGCCGCCCTGCTCGCACTCGGCAAAACCGGCGCGCTGCTCAACCCGGAGGTGCTTTCAAGGGAAGCCCTCCGGTTGCTCAGGGACCCGCGCTCCAAAAATCTGGTGGAGGACTTTGTGCACCAATGGCTGGGCATGGACCGCATCGACTTCTTCCAAGTCAACCGGTCCATGCATCCACGCTTCGACGACAGCACCAAGCAGAACGCCCGACGGGAGGTCTTCGCGACCTTCGCCTACCTGCTCGAGCAGAACGCCCCGCTTTCCGACCTGCTCAAGGCGGACTACGCGATCGTGAACGAACTCCTCGCGAATTTTTACGGCATCGAGGGCGCACGCGGAGACGCGTTTCAAAAAGTCAGCTTGCCCGCGGGGTCGCCGCGCGGCGGGCTTCTAGGAATGGCCGCCGTCCTGTTCATGGGGGGCAACGGAGAGCGCACCAGTCCCGTCGAGCGCGGCGCGTGGGTCCTGCGCAAACTCCTCAACGAGCCGCCGCCTCCCGCACCCGCAAATATCCCGCAGCTTGCGCGGCTCGCCGGAAAGGCGCTCTCCACCGAGGAGCGCCTTCAGGCGCATCAGGAAGACGCCCAGTGCGCCAGTTGCCACCGCAGGATAGACCCCATTGGTTTCGGCCTCGAGAACTTCGACGCCGTCGGCCGGTGGCGCACCGAGGACTCCTACCAGGTCATGGACGAAAAGGGCAAACCCGTGCCCAACGCCAGGAAGACCTGGCAAATCACCGCGAACGCGGCCCTCCACAAGGGACCCGCTTTCAACGGATACCACGAACTGCGCGACATCATCGCCTCACGGTCCGATGCTTTCGCACGCGGCTTCAGCCAGGCCCTGCTCGAGTACGCACTCGGCAGGCCCGCCGGCTTCCGCGATGAACCCCTCATCGACTCGATGGTCGCCTCTGCCAAACAGGAAGCCCTCGGCGTCCGGACCTTCGTTACCGCGCTGGTGGCAAGCGAGGAGTTCAGGACGAAATAGAAAAGCCTGTGAATTAATTTTCGGCGATCCCCACCCAGCTTCAGCCTCAGCACCCATCCCACGAGCGCCCTTTCCTATGCCCCAACTCATCCAGACCAGCCCCTTGCGCACTCCCGTAAAAACGCTTTTCGGAGCCGCGCTTCTCTTCACTTTCCAGCTGCAGGCCGTTGAGCCACGCCGGTTTGACTTTTCCAAACGCGCAAGCGAAATCGACCCTCAGTCAAAGGAGCATCCGGAGATCAAATTCGGCTTTACCGACGACAAGGGCAAGCCGAGCGATCTTCAGCACGCGGTGGTCGATACGCGCGTGCCCTCGCAGGGTAAGCTCGTCATCTGGCTGATGGGACACAATCAGGGTTTGTTTGAGCGCATCGCCAGCTACGGCTACCACGGCATCCAGCCCCACTACGCAAACGGCTGGTTTGCTGGAATCACCAAGGCACAGCAGGAAGGCGGCGACGGCACCGTCCTTGGCAATATCCGGTTGGAGGCCGCCACCGGCGAGGATTTCAGCCCGCTCGTCCACATCCCCAAGCCCGACGGCATGATGGAACGGGCCTTCCAGTTTGTGAAATGGCTCGAGAAGGAAAATCCTGACGGCAAATGGGGCCAGTTTCTCACCGCAGACGGCAAGGGCCTGCAGTGGCACAAGGTCATCATGAGCGGCATCTCCCACGGAAGCACCACGGCGGCCCGCTTTGCCATGCACCAGAAAGTCGACCGCGTGGTGATGTTCTCCGGTCCGCGCGACAACACCGAAACGTGGCAGGGCGGTACCTCGGCCACACCCTCCAACCGCTTCTTCGGCTTCACCCACGTGCTTGATGGCGGCTGGAGCGCCGACCACTACTGCCGTTCGTGGCAGCTCTTAAAGATGCACAACCACGGCCCGCTCGTGAACATCGACGAAGCCAAGCCTCCCTACGGCAACAGCCGCCGGTTGCTCACCAACATCGACGTCAAAAACAACAGCCAGCGCGCACACACCGTCGTTGTTCCCGGCGGCAAAGACGCGATGGGCCAGTGGGTGTACGACGAGGTGTTCCGCTACCTCTTCACGCATCCGGTCGAACAAAGTGGTCCCGCTGTCCCGATGGACGCCGACTGCACGATGGATCAA
>JBILKV010000332.1:0-3162 GCA_044376515.1 Chthoniobacteraceae bacterium
TCTTCACCCTCGAAAGCGACAAAGCCGCCCAGGAAGTCGAGTCTACCGACGGCGGTATCCTCTCCATTCCAGCCAACGGTCCCAACCCCGGTGAAACCGTCAAGGTTGGTCAGCTCCTCGGCTACCTCCTCGCGGAGGGCGAATCTGCTCCATCAAGCACCGCTGTGGCTTCCGCTGCTGAAGTCCTGGAAGCAGCTCTGCCGACGGTCCATGCGCCTGTCCGGGCGCCGATGCCATCTCCCGCGACGCATGGAGGCGCGACGAGCGCCCCTGAATCCGTCGCCACAGGCACGCCAACGGTTGGCACGGCGACTCCCGCAAGCCCGCGTGCCCGCCGTGCAGCAAGGGAACTCGCAGTCGACCTCTCAAGTCTCCAGCCGACCGGCAAAGGCGGCCGCATTCGCGAACGTGACGTCCTTGCCGCCAGCACGGTTTCCTCGCAGTTGGACGACTCGATGAGGGAGATGCCCATCACCCCGATGCGCCGCACCATCGCCCGACGCATGGTCGAAAGCCTCAACAGCACCGCGCCCGTAACGCTGAACTGCCGCTGCGACGCCACCGAGTTGGTGGCGTTCCGGGCGCAACTCAAAAAGGCCGGCGCCGAGGTTGTTCCCGGCGTGACGGATATCCTTGCGAAGATCACCGGCGGCGCTCTGCTTGCGCACCCAATGCTCAGCGCGCGCTGGGACGAAAGACGGCTGCTCGTGCCGCAACAGATTCACATTGGGATTGCCGTTGAAACCGACGACGGACTGCTCGTGCCCGTGCTGCGCGACGTCTGCATTTCCACACTCACGGCACTCGCGGTGCGTTCCCGCCAGCTTTTTAACGCGGCGCGCACTGGACGTCTTGGTGCATCCGAAATGCAGGGCGGCTGTTTCACCATCTCGAACCTAGGCAACTTCGGGATCGAAGGGTTCACGCCCATCATCAACCACCCTGAGACGGCGATTCTGGGCGTGGGCGCCATCCTCCGGGAGGCCGTCGCGCTCGAGGACGGCACCTTCACGAGCCGCCTGCAAATGACGCTCAGTCTTACCTTTGACCACCGGATTGTGGACGGCGCCCCGGCCGCGCGGTTTCTGCAAACGCTGCGCGCACGGCTTGAGGAGCCCGTCGCGTGGCTGATTTGAAGCCCCCTTTTTTTGAACCATGCAAGTAAATCTCACCGAACAGGTCGCCCTCGTCACCGGAGCCGCCAACGGCATCGGAAAGTCCATTGCAGACCACCTCGCTGCCAGCGGGGCCACAGTTATTTACACCGACATCGACCGCACGCGGGTCGAGAAGGCCGCACATGAAGGGGGCGGGCACGCGCTGGAACTGGACGTCACCAACAGTGAGCGGATCGGGGCGGTCATGGCGGAGGTCCAGAACCGCTTTCAACGTCTGGACATCCTTGTAAACAACGCAGGTATCAACACGCTGGCGCACCGCGTCTGTGTCGACACGTTTCCGCGCGAGGAGTGGGATCGCATCATCGCCGTGGACCTCACCGCGGCTTATGAAATGAGCAAGGCGGCGGCCCAAATCATGAAGCGGCAAAAACGCGGCCGGATCGTGAACATCTCCTCGATTGCGGGAGTTGTACCGCTGCGTCTGCAGTGCGCTTTCACCGCCGCAAAAGCGGGTCTGAACAACTTCACACGCGCCATGGCCATCGAGCTGGGGCGGGATGGCATCCTGGTGAATGCGATTGCTCCGGGCTCGATCATGACCGACGGCACGCGGAAGTTGTTTTACGGCGATGACGGCCTGTTTCACAAAAACGTGCAGTCCATGATCGACCACATCCCGCTTGGCAGACCCGGGACACCCGAGGAAATCGCCCACGCGGCGCTCTTCCTTGCAGCCCCGGAAAACACCTATCTTACCGGACACATTCTGGTGGTGGACGGCGGGTGGACCGCCGGCTACCACCGCGAGTTCTGACCGCCGGTCAACCCACGTGGGATTGCCTCTCAGCCGGTTCGGACGTGACCTCCCCGCGCTGCACTCCCCGAAAACGGGCCCCCGGAGGCTCAGGAGAGCAGATTAAGGGCACGCAGCATCCGTTGCCGGCACGTTTCTGGAGGGACCGCTCTCCCGCTGGAGCATTTCAAACACGCGCGGCAGCGGGATGGCCGTGATCGCATCGTCGAGGGGGAAACGGTGCCCGGCGGGATGCACCGCGTACAGATGCTCAAGCCCAGGGTCCTGCAAAGCAACCCGCATCGATTTGGTTGTGCTCGGGCGGTCCGAATACTTGAACTCGAAACCAAGACGCCGCCCCTGGTGCATCAGCAGCAGAGATGGATGGGTGGCCCACCGAAAGCTCACGTGCTGAAAGAGAGATTATGCTGAGGACCCGAAGATGCGGCAGGCATCCGTGTCACCGGTCACTTCAAAATGTACCACCCGCGGTCGAATCAAAATGTACCACCCCGGGACGTTGGTTTTCTAGACTTGGCGGGTTACCCTTGGCAAGGACGGCGCGGTTTTTTTTGAAATGGCATGCAGCAACGGCATGCCTTGGCTGTTCCCCTTAGAGGAGGGGTTCGGGGAACCGTGGTTCCCCGATCTATTCGCGTGGCGACTCTGCTTTTTTCTCCTTTTTTGGGTGGCTTGCCTGACGCTGGTTCTGTTCGGCCGCTCCCTCTTTGAGTCGGTAGCTGCGTCCGGTGATGGCGATGATCTCGGCGTGGTGGAGGAGACGGTCGAGGATCGCACTGGCTGCTGGCACGTCGCACAACAGCTTGCCCCACTCCTCCACCGGACGGTTGGAGGTCATCATCGTTGAGCGGTTCTCGTACCGACGCATGATGATCTCCAGCAGGATCTCCCCGCTCTTGGCCGGCAGGATCTTGAGGCCCATGTCGTCAATGATGAGAAGGTCAGGTTTGAGGTAGCGTTTGAGCAGGCGCGACTCCTCTGCCTGTGTCTCGGGCTCCAGCAGGTCGCGTACAAGGTCAAAGACGGAGCGGTAGAGCACCGTAAAACCCGCCTTCACCGCTTCCCGCCCCACCGACTGCGCGATGTGGCTCTTGCCCACCCCGGGAGGCCCCACAAGCAGCACGTCCCGCTTCTCGCGCACGAACTGGCAGGTGGCCAGTTGGTAGACCTGTCCGCGGTTGATGGTCGTATTGAAGGCGAAGTCGAAGTTCTCCAGCGAGCGGGTTT